>NZ_JBFULJ010000735.1:0-1924 GCF_056400385.1 Priestia sp. P5_B4 | reverse complement strand
CCGTAAAGCGAAAGAGAGGTTTGGTGGTATTTATTATAAGTAGGCATAATAATACTCACTTTAATAGGTTGTTTATGATTATTTTTTATACTCATACTATATAATGAATGGTCTGCTTTATTTATTTTATTTTTGGTCTCTTTTAAGGGATTTGGACTCTTTTTTTTCTTTTTAATATAGTATTTTCCATCGGAACGGTTGTAATAGGAATCGTATAAGTTTATTTTAATCATCCTTTCTTTGTTTTTCCTCTATATACTATTCAATAAATGGCCGGGTGCTTGTACAATACATAAATTTTTTTAGAAAAGGCGTATATAATAGATTCGGGAACTTTGGTAGATCGTTCTATTGAAGTAGAAACACATTCTCTTATTACAAATAAGTGTTCTACTTCTCAGCATAAAAAAGCTGCTTACAACTTCATACGTTATAAGCAGCTCCCTTTTATAGCTGATTTCCATATACTCCATCAATATTCGCAACAGCGGTTTGATCAAATATATCTGCATCCATATTTGTATTTTTCATTCGCGCACAAGCAGCTGAAATGTCTCCATATGTTGAGTTGATTCCAACAGATTTAACATCCGCTGTGTGTCCGTTGTGAAGAACTTCTCCAAAATTCATCGATCCGTTTCTCGCCATACCATTAATTCTCGTGTTACAGATGTTAATAACTCCTGCCATGACCATACCACCTTTTCTTAAAATGAATTCGTACATCGTATGCTGTGACAAGCCTATGTGTGAAAAGTTTTCAAGAAGTGAAAAGCAAGGTACAAATACTAGTGAAATTATTCATTTCACCCTGCTTCACCCAAAGTTTCCACATGTTTTTATGCTTTTTCTGTTACAATAAATGCATAAGTTATTTTTCATCCATATTGTTTGAAGGAGGATACGTAATATGGACGAACCAAAAGATATTCAACCTAAAGTAGAAAAAAGTTTCGAACTGATTGGCAAGAAGTGGACAGGATTAATCATTTATGTGCTTATGAGCGGTCCTAAACGCTTTAGTGAATTAAATGAAAGTATACCAGCCTTAAGCAGAAGGCTTTTGACAGAACGAATTAAAGAGCTTGAAGACCACGGAATTGTTGTCCGAAATGTCATTCCGGACCGCCCTATTCGTTCTGAATATTCGCTGACTCAAAAAGGAACGGAGTTAGGTAAAATATTAGGGCCGATTAGCCAGTGGGCAGAAAGCTGGGTGCAAGATTAATAAAACTACTCCATAGAAAGGATGAGCATCATGGCAAATGTTCTCTATATTACTGCACACCCTTTAGCTGAAGACGAATCACTTAGCATGGCTGTGGGGAAAGAATTTATCGACGTATATAAGCAAACACATCCAGAAGATGATGTGGTTCATTTAGATTTATATCAAGCAGATATTCCATACTTAGATGCAGACGTATTTAACGGCTGGAAAAAGCTTCGTTCTCACTCTTCCATCCAGGATTTATCAACGGATGAACGATTAAAAGTGGGACGATTAGCCGAACTAGGAGGACAGTTCGTACTCGCTGACAAATATATTTTTGTCACGCCAATGTGGAATTTCTCTGTTCCTGCGATTATGAAAACGTACATTGATGCGATTACCGTGTCAGGTAAAACCTTTACATATACAAAAGAAGGCGCTCAGGGATTGCTTAAAGGAAAAAAAGCGATTCACATTCAATCCCGCGGAGACGTGTATTCAGAAGGCCCTGAAATGGCGAGAGAAATGGGCCACCGCTATTTAGAAATCATGATGGACTTCTTTGGAATCGAAGCGTTTGAAAGCATTATTATCGAAGGGCAAGTAAAATTCCCGGATCAAATTCCGCAAATTAAAGAAAAAGCACTCCAAAAAGCCCATTCAATGGCCAAGACGTTTTAAATGCAATAAAAATCAAAAAGACCTCGAAGC
>NZ_JBFULJ010000734.1:0-1924 GCF_056400385.1 Priestia sp. P5_B4 | reverse complement strand
TATTAATAAGTTCCACTTCAAAAGGAGCTAATTGTTTCTTTTCTTCTTCTGTAATATCAACTATTCTATTTTCATGTACTTCATTAGCGATTTCAAATCTATATTCTAAGATTTTATCCCCTAAAAATCCTATTTCATCTTTCATGATTTCCTCCGAAAAGCCTGTTGAGACTATTATTTAGTTTTTATACTAATTATACCACCACGTGTCAAAACACTTATTTTTTTGTTAATTTCTTAATATAAAATTCCCTACTCTACTTCATGATTTATTAAACAATTTGTTACAAAGGGTAAAAAATCAAAGCCGAATTCGCCTTCTATGATATGATTAATCCAATAAATAGAAATCTTGTATGTTATACACATCATAAAACAGAAAATTACTAATCCATTATTTTTTCTGTATATTAAAGGACATTTAACGTCGAAATATGTAAAATTCACACAAATAAGAATACCTTATTACTCTGTAGATTTTTTAAAATTTTTACCAAAACCACTCTGAGGTGAACTATGAAAACAATTAACTCTATATCTAGTTCTAAAAAATTTGATAAAGGTCATGTCTTTTACCGTTTTGAAGATAAACAATTTTACATAAATAATTTAATGCGTTTTATTAAGAATGGATTAGACAGTAAACAACGTATATTGATAATTGAGAATATGAGGGCACTTCCCCTAATAAAAGCTACTATTGATAAAAAGTTTATTCATAAACAAAAAGAATCTATTCGTTTAGTTAATAATTTTGATTATTACTTGGCAAATGGTGATTTTCACACAAAAACTATTCTTACTCATTTTCAAGAAGATTTGTCTATGTTGAAAATGAAAGATACGATGATAAGAACATGGGCTCACGTAGAATGGGCTTCAGAGAAACCAGATGTTCTTTTACTAGAAGAATTTGAATCAACTACCGATAATTTTGTTGAGGAGGAGGGTATAGTTTCAGTTTGTGCATATGCTGCTGATTCTTTATCTTCTACTTTGGATACTACTCTGCAGCAATTACATCAATATATTATGACAGATCATAACTTTTTTATTTCCCCCTTTTACAATGGAGGAAGTTAGTAAAATTATTGCCATGAATCTACATATTCATGGCTTTTTTGGTTCCTATATCTTGTTTTATGTTAACTAAAATCATATACAGTTTAAAATTAGAAAAAACTCCCTCCAATAAATAGGGAGTTTTTCTACAGGTTAATGAGATTTAGATCGAAGATAATTCTCAGCACCTTGAGTAGTTTGTTTATAATAAAAAGAGATATTCGTGGTTTAGGCTACTTGTGCCTAAATCATGAATTTGTTGACCAAATTATATATTTAAAATAAATTTTTAACCAATAAGAATCTTTTCTTCTGCATACCTAATTTTAGATTGTTTGTTTGAACGAATCGCAAGTACAAAGCCAATGGTAAGAGGTCCCACTCTGCCAATAAACATCATAATTGTAATCAGAATTCGACCTATAGGACTTAAATCTCCTGTAAAGTTAGCACTTAATCCAACTGTTCCAGAAGCAGAGAACGTTTCAAACAAAAGGGTAGACATATCTACACCCTTTTCTGTGATTGTGAGTAGAAAGAAAATAATAGAAACAAAAATAATCCCGGAAGTAGCAATAGAAAAAGCTCTATACACAAGCGATTTAGGAATTCGGCGTCGAAAAACATTAATCTCTTCTTTATTTGTCAATACTGACCATAAAGCAAACAATATTAAGACAAACGTAGTTATTTTAATTCCACCGCCTGTTGAACCTGGAGCCGCTCCAATAAACATAAGACCCATCATATACACTTTCGAAGGCAATGTGAGCGCCCCGATATCCAAGGTATTAAAACCAGCAGTACGAGGAACTACACCCTGAAAGTAAGCTGCCCACCATTTATCCCCCATGCTTAATTG
>NZ_JBFULJ010000733.1:0-1927 GCF_056400385.1 Priestia sp. P5_B4 | reverse complement strand
TCTCCTTGCTGATCGTAGCTTTCTTTTAAAGACCGTAAATTGTCTAATTTATCTGCTACAATTAAAGATTTCACTTCAAGAGAACCAGTTTTCACAATTTGAATTGTGTGCTGTTTACGTTCTTCCCAGCTTTTTGATTTGTTTTCTGTATGAGCTTCAACAATCCCCGCTACCTCTAAACCAAATCTTTGTACAATTTCTTCGAGTGTTACACTTGTATCTTCTACAGCATCATGCAGATAAGCTGCTGCAATTACTTCTTCACTAAAACCTGCTTTTTCTAAAATAGTACCTACGTTAATAGGGTGAACAATATAAGGTGTATCGGACAGCTTGCGCATTTGGCCGCTATGAGCGTGTTCTGCATATCTACGTGCTTCTTTTATTAAAGACATCATATTCCTCCACTTTTTATTCAGTATATCTTCATATTATTAGTATAAACGAATATAGCTTTCCTCACTTTATAAAATTGCACAAATTCATTTCTTATAATAAGGGAAGGCTACCAAAATCCCTTCTTAGTGTAGTTTTTTTATAAAGCCTAATATCTATTTCATAGGCCTGTATCAGTTGCCATTTCCTTTTTTATTCATAGTTTGTATGAAGGAGTGATAGCAATGCAAAACCGTAATAATCAAAATATTAAGGTCATTGATGTTTCTCATCACAACGGAACAATTGATTGGGCAAAAGTGGCGTCGGATGGTGTAAAAGGCGCGTATATTAAATTAACAGAAGGTACAACCTTCTTAGATAAAAAATCATATGATAATTATATAGGTGCAAAAAATGCAGGTCTACGTGTAGGCTTTTATCACTTTGCTCATGCTGATAATGATCCCATCGCAGAAGTTAATTTCTTTTTAAATAAATTAGGCAGCATGAAGGTTGATTTGCCTCATTGCTTAGATTTGGAAGAGAATAAAGGGAAAACAAAAGCGCAGGTCACAGCCTTTGCAGTCAGATGGATGGAGTATATTGAAAGGAAAACAAGCATTACGCCTATTCTTTACACGGGGTATAGTTTTATTAAATCCAATTTTACAAGCGCCGTGGCAAGATATCCGCTATGGATAGCTCGTTACAGTGGAAGTAACCGTTCTAAGGGATTTGCTAACCCAGGTGATACGGCGATTTGGGATAGATGGTCTATGTTTCAATATACAGATCAAGGAAAAGTAAACGGGATTAAAGGCAATGTTGATATCAATGAAATGGATCTGGATTTCTTTAATAGTATTAATACAGGCGTGACGGTGGTGGAAAATAATAAGCCATCAGCACAATTGCAGCAAGGTGATAGCGGACTAGCTGTAAAAGAACTGCAGCAAAACTTAATTAGATTAGGATTTGAACTTTCCCAGCAAGGAACCGATGGTCAATATGGCAGCGAAACTGTTGCAGCTGTTAAAGCTCTTCAAGAAAAGTATGGATTAACGTCAACTGGAAAAGCTGATGAGACAACATTAGCTAAAATGATGGAATTGCTTAAGGGTGTAAGTAATCCTGTCGAAGAATCATTACCAAAGGTTACTTCACTCGGAGATAAATATTCTTTTCAAGTAAAAGCGAAGAAGGATATTGGAGTCTACAAATATGCGAATGTAACAGAGAATTTTAGAACTATAAAAAAAGGCACAGTATTTAGCGTATATGGGTATACCAATGCAGCATGGGCTATTCCAGGCGGATTTGGGCAAATGAAAGACGTAGAACCTATCCCAATTACAATTAAAACAGGCGGATTAAGTAAAGACATGGAAACAGAGTTTCGTGCTTTCTTAAAAAATGAAGGAATCGACAGTGAATTACACGTACATGCAATAGGTAATCCGTCCGCTGAACTTACCGCAGCTGGGCTGGATTTTGTAAAAGTTAAACAGTTTTTAGATAAAAAAGGCTGGTACTATAAGCAATAAACTCC
>NZ_JBFULJ010000732.1:0-1928 GCF_056400385.1 Priestia sp. P5_B4 | reverse complement strand
ATAGCTGTTCTTATGGTTGCAGTATCTTTCATCTTACATGGTGTAAATGATTATATCGTAGGAAAGAACAAAGCGCGAGGAACTGTTATTATACTATTGAGTGTTCTTTTTACTCTCTATAATTTACTAAGAATCTTTTTTTTATGATGAAAATAAGAATCTTACACTTGCAAGGAACGAGGAGTTTTTATGTTTAAGAAAATAGTAAAATGTTATGATTACAAATTTATTGTAGCCTTAATTGTTCTAAGCCTTATCGGTTTAGTCATGGTTTACAGTGCTAGTATGGTAACGGCTGTTAGTCGTTACGGTGTTGAAGGGGATTATTTTTATCAAAAGCAAAAACTTGCCCTTATAGCAGGCTTCTTCTTTTTCTGTGTTTCTGCTTTTATTCCCTATAAAATTTATCGAGAAAAAAAAGTGTTGAAAATTTTATTAGTAACAGTAATTACGCTTCTTGCTTTGGTCCTTATTTTTGGACATACCGCCGGGAATGCACAAAGTTGGCTTATACTGGGGCCGATTAGAATCCAACCACTAGAATTTACGAAACTTACAATTATTGTATATCTATCGGCTGTTTTTGCGAATAAACAAGAGTATATAAACGATTTAAAGCGCGCTATTATTCCGCCTATCCTTATCGTGTTTTTTATTTGTTTCTTAATTGCTTTACAACCCGATTACGGTGGAATTCTCCTTATTTTAGGAACTGTTTCAGCGATAGTTTTATGTTCAGGCATCTCTAGAAAATCCATGCTAAAGATTGCTTTACTGGGAGTAGTAGGTGTGGTCATTATGCTAATCGTTTTATTAGTAACAGGACAGATGGCTACCGTTTTTTCTCCTGTTCGTTTAGCTCGTTTTACTGGGTTTCTCCATCCATTTGCGAATCAGCAAGGGGATGGATACCAATTGGTTAACTCCTACCTAGCTATAGGAACTGGGGGACTATCAGGTGAAGGGTTAGGACARGGCATTCAAAAGGCTGGTTATCTACCTGAGTCTCATACAGATTTTATTATGGCAGTTATTGCTGAAGAATTAGGCTTTTGGGGAGTGCTGCTTGTATTAGGGTTGCTATTTTTTATTATTTTACAAGGCTTAAAAATTGCTAAAAGATGCAACGATCCTTTTGGTGCCTTATTAGCTATCGGTATTTCCGTTATGATTGGCATTCAAGCATTTGTTAACCTAGGAGCAGTAACTGGACTTCTTCCTATCACAGGTGTAACGTTGCCTTTTGTAAGTTATGGTGGTTCTTCTCTTACATTGCTTATGTTTGCTGTAGGAGTACTAGCAAATATATCTATGTTTAATAAATTCGAAAAGAAATACAAACACAAAGTAACAGATCCAAGGGAACTAAAAAGTGTCTAATGATTTACATGAATGACATTTCTATGAAAATTATTGAGAGAAAAATAAAATTATAAATAAAAGACACTGGTTAAGAGCCAGTGTCTTTTATTTATGGAAGGAGGTTAAGTTTGTAGTATTGCTAAAGGAATAAAAAGATCTATTAGAAATCCTCTTATGTACGATTCATATACTTCCCTAAAAATCTTTATGTAGAAGATAAAAATTATTCCCTTCGAAAAAATTGCAAGGCGCTATAAACGACCCATAGAAAACAGGCCACCATAACTTGTTTTTCTATGCAAAGAATAATTGTCCATAGGATCACTAAAGTTAAAATAGGAATAGATAACTTTCTTATCATTCACACCTTTCCTTTCTTCATTATTCTCCTATCTATATTCATGAAAACGTAGTGAATTGCCTTTTTTGTGCAAAAAAAAGACGCCTATTATGGCGCCTATATCCAACGAAATAGTTTGGAAAAGGGGAAAGATGTTAACTCTAAGAATTAACATGATCTTATTTGGTCTTTACCCTTTTTAAAAGAAAAAAAACAATTGATATAC
>NZ_JBFULJ010000731.1:0-1933 GCF_056400385.1 Priestia sp. P5_B4 | reverse complement strand
TGTACAGTGTAAAAAAGCTGGCACACCTCTTTCAGCTAATAAAATCGATACAGGAATGGTCGCAAAAAATGAATTTCTCCCTGCATAAGGGCTTGCAAAATCAATTGATTTATCTTTTAACGGCTGAGACAGCGGTATTTCTTTTGTTTTTTCACGAAAAGCATGAACGAATCCCAATAGTTCATCTGCATTTTCAGTTTTAATACGTTCTGCAATAAAAAAAGCAGCGATCTGAGCATCCGTAGCTTCTCCAGAAGCGATTAAGCGAGCTGCTTCTTTTGCTTGTTCATACGTTAAGTCAGTTGATCCTCTTTTTCCGCGCGCTATTTCTTTGATAAATTGCTTCATATCGTACACTTCCTTTTTAACTGAATATTTGTACATTGTATCACATATTTTCTTTGTTCTTTAGATTATCTTCTATCAGGTACGCAAACTGCTAAAAAATATGAAATTAAAGGAAAAGTACTAGTTCTTTTATAACCTAATATAGTATAATCTATCTGCTATACTATTATTTGGATATTTGGGGGGGCTTTACAAATGAAAAAAGAGAAACTACTTGTACCATTTATAGCAGCATCCGTTTTAGTAGGAGCATCGGTGACAACGCCTGTTTTTAGTCACTCTGCTTATGCTGCTTCTTCTGTCAGCGTTTATCAAAAAGACGTTAATTCGCTAGCAGATTATTACGCACCATTTTATAAAACCGTAGAAAAAAAGCTAAAAGAAATTGAAGGAATAAAAGATGACGAAAAAGCGTTAGCTGCATATGATCAGCTTGCAGATCAAATTGACCAGTTTCTAACAAAGACTGATAAAAATTACGCGATGAATCATCTTAATTCGGAAGCTGATCAGCTTCAAGGGTATTTATACGACAGCTTAATTGCTCTTTATAATTACATTGTGGATCTTGAAGACTATGCGTACGGAGATGTAAGTGACGCGGAATTTAATAAGATCTCTGCAAATTTCGAAAAAGAAATCAACGCATACAATACGCAATTTCAGCAAAAAGCGAAGAGCTATAAAACGAAGCGAAAAGTAACGTTTAACGCAAATATGAGTTATTTGCTTGATGAAGATATTCAACCTTCACCAACAGCTCCATCTACACCGGCTGATAGCAATGGCACCTACACGGTGAAAAAAGGAGACACGCTGACAGCAGTTGCTAAAAAGTACGGCATGACGGTAGCTGAATTAAAAAAATTAAACAATTTAAAAACAGATGCGTTAAAAGTTGGACAAGTGCTGAAAGTGAAAAGTGCAAGCGCACCTTCGCCGGCTCCAGCACCTCAAACTTCTGTTAGTGCAAAACAGCAGCAAATTGTATCGTATGCTAAAACGCTAATTGGAAAGCCCTATAAATATGGGGGTACGACACCAAAAGGTTTTGATGTATCAGGGTACACACAGTATGTATATAAAAACGCGGGTTCAAATATTTCTATCCCCCGTACAGTAGCAGATCAGTATAAAAGCGGCACGGACGTAAAGCAAAACAGCCTCCAGGCTGGAGATTTAGTTTTCTTTAAAAACGGCAAATCCGTTTCAGTCGTAGGAATTTACCTAGACAAACAAGAATTCATTTATGTCAGCAGCAAAGGCGTTAAAACGCAATCACTTTCAACAGCGTACTGGAAAAACAGCTATGCGGRCGCAAAGCGTATTATAAAGTAAAAAGAGGTGCCATAAGGCACCTCTTTTGCTTTACTAGCTATGTATTTCTATACTAGACTAGCAATTTTATAAAGAACTTCTTAGTTCATAACCGTAATTTTAACAGATTTTCTTCCGAACTGTTGAGCATCACCTTCAGCAGGAACGAATACATCAATTCGATTGCCTTTAATTGCTCCACCTGTATCGGCAGCTACAGCTTCACCATAGCCTTCTACATAAACTTTCGAACCTAATGGAATAACAC
>NZ_JBFULJ010000730.1:0-1934 GCF_056400385.1 Priestia sp. P5_B4 | reverse complement strand
CATTAAACGTCATCCAGTACGTGACTTTGTCTTTATAGCGGTCGAAACAAACTTCAGCGAACTTCACAAAGCAGTCCACCGTTTTTCGACTTCTAAATCCGCCGTATTCTCGAGCTAAATGCAGGGGCATTTCAAAGTGAGACAGTGTAATAACCGGTTCAATTCCATGCTTTAACAGTTCATCAAATACATCGTCGTAGAATTTTAGTCCTTCTTCGTTTGGCTCAGCTTCATCGCCTTTAGGGAAAATACGGCTCCAGCCAATCGACGTACGCAAACATTTTAAGCCCATTTCTGCAAACAGCGCGATATCTTCTTTGTAGCGGTGATAAAAATCAATCGCTTCGTGATTCGGATAAAATTTATCTTCTTCCACTGTTTCAGTGATTTGTCGCGCTACACCGTGCGCTCCTGCAGTCATAACGTCTACTACGCTCGGTCCTTTTCCGCCTTGGTTCCATCCACCTTCAAATTGATGAGCTGCTAATGCGCCGCCCCATAAAAAATTCTTTGGCATCTTTGTCATTGTTAGTTCCTCCTTATTTCACTACGGTAAATAATGTTTGATTCAGCCCGCTATTTTCAATATCTTCAACAATCACTTCTCGATAAGCGCTTAAATTGGTGATAATAACCGGCGTGATTGTTAACCTCTTTGTTGATTATACGCTTTCAGTATAATTGTATCGATACAATTTATCAATACCCTAATAAAATAATAATTAATGAATAATTAAAGTTTATGGTATGGAGTTAGATTATGGTATAATCGTGTTATTCTTGAGACAAATTCAGTAAAGAGGTATAGCTATGATCAAATACCAACAAATTGCAATTGAAATTGAAACCTATATTGAAGACCATAAGCTTCAGCAAGGAGATAAGCTGCCGGTATTAGAAACGCTGATGGCGCAGTTTAAGGCAAGCAAAAGTACGGTAACAAAAGCTCTAGATCTGCTGGAGAAAAAAGGCGTGGTTTTTCAAGTAAGAGGAAGCGGCATTTTTGTCCGTCGCCATAAACGAACAGGCTATATTGGCTTGCTTTCCAATCAAGGATTTACGAGTGAACTTGAAGATTTTCAGCTAACGTCGGAAGTGATTGAGTTAGATGTACGAAAGCCGACGCAAGAAGCCGCGTTAAATTTAAACATAGAAGAAAATAGTGACGTCTATTATGTGAAAAGAGTACGGTATATCAACGGCCAGACGCTTTGTCTAGAAGAATCGTTTTATAATAAATCCATCGTTACGTACTTGAATAACGAAATTGTTTCTCAGTCTATTTTCCATTACATTAAAGAAGGACTTGGCTTAAAAATCGGGTTTTCTGATCTATATCTTCACGTTGGCAAGCTGAACAAAGAAGAAGCCACGTACTTAGGGTTAAAAGAAGGGGATCCTAAATTGTTTATTGAAACGCTTTTTCACTTAGCCAACGGCCAGCCGTTTGACTTTTCAAAAGTAACGTACAACTACGAACAATCTCAGTTCTTTTTACAAGCAACTAGTCATGTTTTATAAAAAAAGTGTCTGTCTCTCAATTAGTAAGGAACGAGAGGCAGGCACTTTATTTCATTTTTTCGATAAAAATATGAAATAAGATAATGATTGTAATAAATAGGAAATTACTATACGATAAAATGGTTACAGGGTTTATAAAGATAAGGAAATGAGGTGCGAAGTTGAAAAAGATGCTGAGTTATCTTATTCCCATGCTTTTTATGTTCGGTTTGCTTTCCATGAATTTATTTCAGCCGACTAAAGGCGATTTTATCGCTGTAGGTGCGATATCGATTCTTGCAGGTGCTGTGATTGGTTTTATAATGAACATAAGCTGTGCAGTATTAAAAACAGTCAAAAGTAAGATGAAATAAACTGATTAGAGGTGGTGGAGGTTTTGAGTGAAAGTATCATTATTCAGCCATATGCTAGCA
>NZ_JBFULJ010000729.1:0-1934 GCF_056400385.1 Priestia sp. P5_B4 | reverse complement strand
GTGTTCAAGCTTACAACTGATACCCAAAAATACAGGTTTATTAAGCTATCACATAGGGAAAATGGTTTCAAAATAAAAATAGAGAGGAGGAAGTAGAATGCGACAAAAAACACTTATTTCTGGTCTTGCTATTTCAACAGTAAGCGTAGGGATTACAACTTATTTATTGAAGGATAAATCAAACTTAGATAAGGTAAAAGGGTTTGTTCGAAGTGTAAAAAAAGCTATTTCATGTGAATCATCGACCAAAAAATTGGCCTCATTTCCCATACACAAAGCAGGTCATCCAGACCCTCTGGACATTGAAGATAATAAAATGGTCTCAGAAGGATCTATGTTCCCTGTGCAATATTATAATGAAAAGAAGCAATGAATTATCAGTTCATATTATTGACTCTGTTAATACAATTGTAAAACACTTCAGTTGTATCTTGGACAGATATTGCTTTCATCATAATCATATGTACTATTTCAGAGCCAACAAACATATTCATGGGCCTCATACCTTAGTCTAGAATATCTAAAGCGTAGTTAAGATGTTCTAAGCAGGTAGCAAGTTATGCATATTATAAACTTCCATTAAATAGCCTATGATTAAGGAGGTTTTTTAATGAAGAAAATAAGAGTGGTAAAGGACGGCTATGAAGTAAAAGAGGCTATTGAACAATTTTTAAGCCTAGGATTCAGAAAAGATAATATCTACTTATTAGCCCATGAAAAAGATCGTACTGAAGAATTGATAAGTGCGTTAAATACAAACGATATTGGTGTATCCGAATTAAGGGATAACAATCCAATAGCAAATTCATTTCATTTTTACAAAGATGAACTACACTCTAAGCTTTACTCTTTAGGATTATCAGATGAGGAAGTTCAACACTATTTAAAAGAATTAAATTGGGGCCGTATACTAGTTTTTGCATTAAAAACAGATGATTTTACTACTAACGAATAATATCAGTAAAAAAGCTATACAAACTCTCTATAATTAACAGGTAAAGAGAGTTTGTATAGCTTTTTTAGAATTATATACTTTTCTAATAATAGAGCAAACCATATATATAGACAGCAACATACCAATAAGGTTTACTCTTCTCGATCACTTAGTTTCTTCAACATTTATTGCACCCGCAGCAAACTATTAAATACTCTTCTTTGCAATAATTACTATACGTTCTTGTTTCACTTCACCTATACATCGTTCAGTTTCTTCTTTTGTTAACCCTAACGAAGTCATTTTAGAACGGAGTTCATCTTCACGAGAAAATAACTTATCAACAGTAGACGTAAAAATCCCTTGTTCAGAAGTTCGATATTCTTTCGTATTTGTTATATCTGTTAAATATTCCGAACGCTCTTTATTATAGGTCAACAAGTAAACTTCACTTTTACTAAAACCATTGGTAAAAAGATTTTCAATCAACTTATTTGCCTGACCACTATTTTCTGCCACTTTAATTTCTTTCACTATTTTCTCCTCCTCTACCCCTATAAAATAGGTTGTTCTACTAATAGATATATCCTTCACCAGCTAATTAAAAACAATCTCATACAGATACAGGGTAAAGGTCGTATAAATTGAGTTAAATTATCTGCTTTCAAGRAACTAAGATGTGGATTTTTAAACTTCAAATGTATAGTAGATAAAATTAGTCTTTCCCCTATACCCTAACTTTCCTAGGCTGAAAGATTAGATAAAATCTTAAAATAAGAAATAAGCTTAAATAATTCAGCTTATGTAAAGATTTAATCTACTCAAATCAAACCGATATTCTTAAATAATTCCCTCGGACAAGGGCGTGACGGTGGCTGGGATATGGGGATGATGGTGTGAACTTACCGCGGTGACTATGCACCCATCGGCCAATTTGGCTGGGACGGAGGAAGTGGCACCTCTATCTACGCCGACCCGAACAACCAGATTACCGGAATCC
>NZ_JBFULJ010000728.1:0-1936 GCF_056400385.1 Priestia sp. P5_B4 | reverse complement strand
GGTATGAAGGGGGCAAAAAGGTTGAAATTCCAGCACCCTTACACTATACGCCGTTATTAGCTAAGGCGGGAGCAATCATCCCGATTAATGAAGCAGAAGTAACTTTTTCAACGAAGAATATGGATGAAAGAGGATTTTTATTATTTCCTTGCAGAGGGAAAGGGAAGTCTTCTTATAGCTTATACGAAGATGATGGCTTAACAAATGAATATTTGCACACATTTGCGTACATTCATGTTGATATGGAAACTACAGAAAATGAGATTCAAATAAAAATTAACAAGGAAGGTTCTTATGAATTACCTTATAATCAGATTACGTTTCACCTTCCGGAAAAAGAGCAACGTAAGCTAACTATCAATGGATTAGATCAGGATGTTAGAAAAGGAAAATATAATTACAATCTGAGCTGTTAATAAATATGATCTTTATCGATAAGTAAAAACAACTAGACCTCATAGTGGCTATGGAGTCTAGTCGTTTTTATTTATACATTGATAGCATAGTTGGATAAAAGAGATTTATTTGCTAAGAGCAATACGTATTAAAACCTTTTAACTAGGAGCCGGTGTTTCAAGCCTCTACCTAGGTCTATGTGGACAACGAATTCCTTACTCCTTCTATTTGTAGCTTTTAAAACTTTATTTATGTGAGCGTAAAGATAAATGGATGCGTTTCACCTAATTCCATCTAAAAAATAACTAAAAGAATAAATAACGCAAATTTTTAAGAAAATTTTAATAACTCGCTAAGAAACTTCTAATTTCCTCTTTATTTTTTTGTAAGTTGTCTCCTTTAAAATAAAAGTAATCGAGTAGCCCACCTTATTTTGAATGGTTGAAAGCTCAATAAGGTTGTATGACGAAAATACGAATGGGTAACCTCACTACTTAAAATGGAGGCTGATGTACACTTATGAATCTAGAGGTTTTTCGAAATTACTCCTTGCAGCATTTGAAGAAAGATATACTATCGGGTATTGTTGTTGGCATTATAGCTATACCTTTAGGGTTAGGATTTGCGATAGCTTCTGGAATATCGCCTGTTACAGGACTTTATACAACGATTGTAGCGGGCTTGCTAATTGCTATTTTAGGTGGATGTAGGTTTCAAATCGCGGGACCTACCGGTGCGTTTGTTCCTGTTTTATTAGGGATTGTGTTGCAATATGGCTATGAAAACTTATTAATTGCCGGCTTTATGTCCGGAATTCTCCTCATTATCTTTGCGCTATGTAAAGTAGGAGCTTTAATCAAGTATTTTCCGTCCTCTATTATTGTAGGATTTCAGTCGGGAATTGCGCTGATTATCTTTAGCGGGCAGATACCAAACTTCCTTGGGTTGCACGCGATTGACAAATTTCAGTTTTTTCATTTGAATATAAAAGAGATCTTTGGTAATTTACACTTCATCAACATCTATAGTATCGCTACAGCAGGATTGTGCTTAGCTACGATTTTAATTGTTCTTTACTTTTCACCTAAGTCGCTGGGAATGTCTTATTTACTTGGAATTATTGTATCAACGGGCTTGGCATCTTTTTTCTTTGCAAATCAGTTTGAAACCATTGGTTCCATTTACGGAGAGATACCTCGTCATTTCCCGGCGCCAGCGTTTCCAGATATAACAGTGGAGAGGGTGGTCACTCTTTTACCTTCTGCATTTGTCATTGCTATACTTGTAGGGTTACAATCTTTACTGACAGCTCGCGTTGCAGATGAAATGACAAAATCAAAGCACAGCAGCAAAAAAGAACTGATTGGCCAGGGAATCGTAAACATGGTAACGCCGATGTTTTCAGGTATTCCCGCAGCAGGAGAAATTGCAAGAACGGTTACCAATATTAAAAACGGCGCTTCCTCTCCAATTGCAGGAATCACGCACGCTATCTTTGTGTTGATTGTGCTGCTAGTGCTCGCTCCGTACGCTTCATACG
>NZ_JBFULJ010000727.1:0-1936 GCF_056400385.1 Priestia sp. P5_B4 | reverse complement strand
TATCAGCTCCAGCCATAAACGCCCGGTCGCCCGCTCCTGTTAAAATGATTGTAATGACATCAGGATCTTTACTAAGCTCTTCATACGTTTCTTCAAGCTGCTGCACAACAGTCTGGCTCATTACATTTAAAGGCGGGTTATCAATGGTTACAATTGCCGTTTTCTCCTCTTTTTCAACACGTACAAATTTTTTCATCATTACTTCACTCCTTGTGTGTGGTATGTGTAAAAACCTTTTCCTGTTTTACGTCCAAGCTCGCCTTTTTGAACTTTTTCTTCAATACACGCAGCTGGCTTGTCCTCTGGATCCCCCGTTTCGCTATAGCGCTGCTGCATCACAAAATATCCGACGTCAATTCCCGAGAGATCCATCAATTCAAAAGGACCGATCGGGTGATTGAGCGCTTTTTTGCAAATCGTATCAATGTCTTCAAAATCTGCGTATCCATTTTCATAAAGGAAAACGGCTTCTTTTTGCAACGCTCCTAAAATACGATTAGCAATAAAACCTGAGATTTCTTTTTTCAGAAGGACTGCTGTGCGATTAATTTGTTTGCAAACGTTCATTGTCGTTTGAGCTGTTTTTTCACTTGTCTTTTCACTCATCACAACTTCTACGCAGTCCRTTACAAGGGGAGGGAAAAAGAAATGCATGTTAACGATTTGCTCTGGACGGTTTGTTGCACTTGCAATAAGCGAGTTAACAATTGTTGAACTATTCGATGCTAAAATGGCGTGACTTGGTGCGTACTCATCTATTTCTTTAAAGACACTTTGTTTTACATCTAACTTTTCTACCACAGCTTCAATTACAAAATCAGCATTTGAAACCGCTTCCTTTAATGTGTTTGTAAAAGACAATCTTCGGAATGCGGCTTCCTTAGCCTCAGAAGAGATTTTTCCCTTATGAACCCACTTGCCTATAATTGCTTCCAGCTTGTCTTTTGCATCAATGAGTGATTGTTCATTCATATCTTGAATAATTGTTTCATATCCTCCGAGTGCACAAAGCATACCGATTTGATGTCCCATTTGTCCTGCTCCAATAACAGCAATACGCTGTATATCTTTACTATTCATGTTATAGCCTCCTTTTAATATAAAAGGAGAGAAAGAGCTTATACTTTCCCGCCTTTTACGAGCACTGTCTACCCCAGCAGCTACTATGACTCAATACCTTTCATCAGCATCTTATAAAAAATAGCCGCAACTTCTCGATCTGTCTTTTCACCATCTGGCTGAAACCAAAAATAGCTCCAATTTGTCATTCCTAATATGCCTAGCGTCACGATATCTGAAGGCAAATCTGAACGGAACTGCCCTGCTTCCATGCCTTTTTCAATAATTTCCTGTACGTTTTCTTTAAAACGATCGCGCTTTGGAATGATTTGTTCTAAGTGTTCTTCACTCAAATGACGCATCTCTCGAAAAAACACTTTAGCTCGAAGACCTTCTTTCTCAATATCATGAACAAGTTTAAAAATAATGCTGTGAAGCTTTTCTGGATAAGATGTTGTCTTATCTGCAAGAATCGTCTCTTGGTTTTCTATTAATCTTTCAATATATTGAAGGTGAATATCCATTAAAAGCTCTTGTTTGCTTTTAAAATAATAATAAAACGTTCCTTTTGTGACGTTTAATTCATTTACAATATCTTGAATCGACGTTTCTTTGAAACCTTTTTGAGCAAAAAGCTGAATGCTTCGTTCCATCATCAAATCTTTCATCGTCAAACCCTCTCTGTCTTTTCTCATTTTCACAAATTATACCATGGCTTAGAGGGAGCTTTTGAAAAAGTTTGTTTATGTTCAGCTTATTTACGTCGTTTCTTTCACCACTTCTTCTCGTAGTGCCCGTCGCAAAATTTTTCCTACATTGGTCTTAGGAAGCTCAGCGCGAAACTCAAAGATTCGCGGGATTTTGTAAGCTGCAAGGT
>NZ_JBFULJ010000726.1:0-1937 GCF_056400385.1 Priestia sp. P5_B4 | reverse complement strand
GTGGATGCTAGTCATATCAACTGCTGTTCTTTTTATGGTCGGCGGCTGTTCTTTTCTTGAAGATACAAGCAGTACGTTGAACTATGCAAACGATGCGAAAGATTACGTGAGTGAAGCACAAAAGTTTGCTGAAGAAATACCGCCTCTAGCGGAAAAAGCTGTTAATGACGACGAGGCAATAAAGAAGCTAGAGCAAAAGTTGCAGGAAATGAAAGGAAGAGCTGAAGAATTTAATCAAACAAAAGCTCCTGACATCGCTTCTGATGTGCACGATCAGCTTGTTCAACAAAACGAAAAAATCATTAGTGGAATTGAAGCGTATGAAGCCAATATAAAGGATGGCAGCTTCAATCCAGAAGCGCTAAAAAACAGTGAATTGTTTCAATCAATTCAAGATGTATCAAGTATTATGAAACAAATTAAAGAATTAGGTCAGTAAGAAAACGCGGCTGAGAAAAAAGTATGTTAACTAAAGAACATCCGAACGATGAATCAAGATTCTTGATGGAGAATCAACTTCGTTCGGATTTTTTTATTTGTAGATGAACGTAGGTTTCATGTAGGTATGTCTTATGATTCAACCTCGTTTCCTTGTTTTAAATGTAAAATTATATAAATATATCTATTTATTAGAAGACAAAAACCTTCTCTTTCTTTTTTATATCTACGAAATTCTGTTAGAAGCTGTGACAAACTTAATGTCTGCTTTTCATATCGTATGTATAGTACATATATACACACCGCTTGAAATAAATTCTTTTGAATTAAAAGAGGGCGTGGGAACGTTGATGTATTAGGTAATAAGACTCATTTAAAAAGGAGGGTTCATCCAATTAATAAAAACTATAGTCCTTGGTTTTGAAGAGGGAAACTAAAAAAATTTTTTCGGTTTACAAAAAGTTAATAAAACGCATACAAATGGTTTACTAAAAAATCAAAAAATTTACATCCTTTATAAATCTTTTCTGCTATACTATTTTTGAACAATTGCTAGATTTATAGCGATGATAACTTACTTGAAAGGTGAATGGTAGATGAAAAAGAACAAAAGTAGTAAAACGAAAAAAATCCTATCCACATCACTGGCACTTTCTCTATTATCTATGCCTCTTTTAACTACACAGGCAGGAGCGGAAGAACGTCATCCTGGACAAAGCTCACAGCAAAGCAAGCATCAAGGCCATAATAAAAAAGATGCGCTTGTGAACATACGCCTGATGGAAACAACCGATGTTCATACGAATCTATTAAACTATGATTACTTCAAAGATGCCTCTTACGAGAAAGTAGGTTTAGCTAAAACCGCTACCTTAATCAAAAACGCTCGAAAAGAAGTAAAAAACAGCTTATTAGTAGATAACGGAGACCTCATTCAAGGAACGCCTCTAGGCACGTATAAAGCTAAGATTAATCCGCTAAAAAAAGGGGAAGTTCATCCTGTATTTAAAGCAATGAATCAGCTGGATTATGATATTGCAACACTTGGAAATCATGAGTTCAACTATGGGTTAGATTTCTTAACAGAAGCGTATAACGATGCGAACTTTCCTTACATAAATGCGAATGTCTACGTTGATGATCATGACAACAACCCGAAAAACGATAAAAATAAATTTACGCCTTATAAAATTATGAATAAAAAAGTCGTCGATGAAAATGGAAAGAAACGGACGATTAAAGTTGGTTTCATTGGCTTTGTGCCGCCTCAAATTAACGATTGGGATAAAGCAAACCTTGATGGAAAAGTCATTACAAAAGGCATTGTAGAAACAGCCAACAAATACATTCCAGAAATGAAGAAAAAAGGTGCGGACGTAGTTGTTGCAATGGCTCACTCTGGATTTAGCAGCAACAAGCAAAACACGGAAGATGTTATTTATTCATTAAGTGAAGTAAAAGGCGTTGACGCTATTACGTTTTCACACACGCATAAAGCG
>NZ_JBFULJ010000725.1:0-1939 GCF_056400385.1 Priestia sp. P5_B4 | reverse complement strand
AAACTACTTTTATCTCAGCCTCTCACTTCTTTATGTTTCTTTTTTCGTTAGCTGCAGCGCCTTTTTAATATCTTTAAAAGAGGTAGATTGCCCATACATAAGGACTCCTCCTTTATACACACGGGCACCAAATATAGCTAAAGCCGTAATCGTCACAACTAAAATCCCTATCGATACACTCACTTCCCACACAGGAACATTTAACATACCTACACGCAAAAACATAATCATCGGAGCAAAAAATGGGATAAAAGATGTGACCGTAATGATTGTGGTTTCAGGATCACCAAGTCCAAACATAGCAATTAAAAAAGCAGCCACAATCACAAGGGTCATAGGCGTAATCATTTGCTGTACATCTTCAATACGGCTCACAAGAGAACCTAAAAAAGCCGCGAGCGTAGCAAAAAGGAAGTACCCCAATATGAAGAAGACAAATGCATACACGAATGTAGTCAGCGGAACATCATTAAATCCGAGATAAGAAAAGATACCGTTATGATTTGTTTCCACACTGGCTTTTAACGATGTGTAGCCCACGCTCAGTATCACTGCAAGCTGTGTTAAGCTGAGCAGTGCAATTCCAATGATTTTAGCAAACATTTGTGTAATAGGTGATACGCTCGATACAAGGATCTCCATAACGCGGGATGATTTTTCAGTAGCTACTTCCATCGCAATCATGCTCCCATACATGATAACGGCAAAATAAATAACAAACAGCAGTACATATACAAGACCTCTTGCTTGATTTAGCTCTTGTTCTGTTTTGGCATTTTCAACTAACGCTTTCTTTTTAAATGAAACAGGGCTGTAAAGCTGATCAATTTGCTTTTCTTCTAAACCGATTTTTACTGTAGCCATAGCCACTTTTGTTTGCTGTACCGCCTGTTCTAAGGTAGAAGAAAGATTTGATTCGGCCAAAGAATTAGCTTTGTACACAGCTTGAGGCAGCTGCTTATCGTTTAAAGATAAGAGTAAATAGCTATCGAGCTCCCCATTTTTCACCGCTTGTTTTGCCTTAGACTCAGACGTAAATTCTTTTAAATGAATGTCTTTATCCATGACATTTACATTTTGTTTGAACAATGTATATACGCTTTCCACTTCATAGATGACACCCACATTTGTTCCATTATCGTCTGAATTAAAAACGTCGATAATTTTCTCCATATTTGTAAGAGCAACTAGAATAAGAGCAGTAATAATCGTCGTAATAATAAAAGATTTTGTTTTTAATTTATTAAGATATGTATGAAAGACGATGACCCAAAATTTATTCATAGGAAGCACCTACCTTTTCAATGAAAATATCATTTAATGAAGGCTCTTCCACTGCAAATTTAGATACAAATGAAAAGTGTTTAAGTTCTTGAAAAATGAGTTGTGATACGGATTCATGTTGAATTTGAACAATCATGCCTTCAACTGTTTTTTTCACCTTTACAACGCCTTCAAGCTCTGTAATTCTCTCAAACGGACCTTTTCCGTGTACAATGACGTTTTTCTTTCCAAATGAACGTTTGATCTCGGGCAGCCTTCCATACACTACAGGTGTGCCATGATGCATAATACATAAATATTCACAAAGTTCTTCCACATGTTCCATTCGATGACTTGAAAAAACAATCGTCGTTCCGCGTTTTTTCAAATCAAGCACCGCTTCTTTTAATACCTCTACGTTTACAGGATCTAAGCCGCTAAAAGGTTCGTCTAAAATAAGCAGCTCGGGTCGATGAATAACAGAGGCAATAAATTGAATTTTTTGCTGATTTCCTTTGGATAGCTCTTCTACTTTTTTGGAAGCATATTGAGGAATATTGAATCTAGATAACCAGTGCTCCATTTCCTGCAGCACGTTCGCTTTTTTCATTCCGCGCAACCGTCCAAGGTATACAAGCTGATCTTTGACTTTTAATTTCGGATACAGTCCCATTTC
>NZ_JBFULJ010000724.1:0-1942 GCF_056400385.1 Priestia sp. P5_B4 | reverse complement strand
TACATTGGGTTAAGCGAAGACATTTCACAGCGCAAACAGTCGGAAATGATGCTCAAAAATTCAGAGATGCTGTCAGCACTTGGACAGCTGGCTGCTGGCATTGCCCATGAAATACGAAACCSTCTTACATCATTAAAGGGCTTTTTACAGCTTATGATGCAAGAAGAAACGTATAAAAAAGAATATATGGATGTCATGATGTCCGAGTTTAACCGCTTAGAACTAATCATTAGCGAACTGCTCATTCTAGCCAAACCCGAAGTCGTAAAAYATGAAAATAAACAGATAAATTTAATTCTTCAAGACGTATGTACGCTGCTGCATACACAGGCCATTCTTAAAAACATTACTATTTCAACAGATTTTGAAGAAAAATTACCTGTTGTTCATTGTATTGAAAAAGATATGAAACAAGTATTTATCAACATGGTGAAAAATTCTATTGAAGCGATGGATGACCCCGGGTCTATTCTGGTGGTATCTAAATTTGATCCAGATACAAATCAAGTAGTCGTCCAAGTGATAGATGAAGGAAAAGGCATGCCGAAAGATCGATTAACACGAATTAGCGAGCCTTTCTATACAACAAAAGAAAAAGGAACAGGATTAGGATTGATGGTGAGTCACAAAATCATTAGTAATCATAAAGGAAGCATTTCGTATGATAGTGAAGAAGGAAAAGGAACAACGGTAGAAATCCGATTGCCGCTTTCTTAATGTACTTTGTTCTTCTGTCTTAAACATTCAAGCTCCTGATTAATTACATCTTGAATGTCAAACAAATGTGTAGAGACCAATTCGATATATTCTCCTTTTCCTGCTTCAATTACGTCGGAGCGGATAATACTTAGGAGGTCTTGAATGGTTAGCACATTTGTTTTCATTTCTCGAAAATGACGCTGAAAATCAACTAGCTGCATTTGTTTCGCCGTTTCTACATCTGTTTCCGTGACTGAAAAATCTTGGTTCACTTGTGATGAGTCTTGCATAAGCATAGAGCGAAACTGTTGAAGAGTTGATTGAACACTCGTCATATGCTCATGAATAGGATAGCAGAAAACAGCGTGCAGCGAATGATAGGCTTCAGGCTTAAAATGAAAATCAAAAAGAGCAACCGGGTTGGAAAACGTGCGCATATTTACTTCGATTTGCACTTCTTCCTTCCCCTGAAGTGCTCTTTTTACTTTTTCTTGGCTGTCTTCATCAACTAGATCTAAAAAGTGCTGAACAGGCGGGAAATTTTTCGTGACGCTTGGTGTAAATTCAATTATTTCGTTGTCTTTATTGAGTAAAAACATTGGAACCGGAATGTGTTGAATCGGCAAACTGATCATATTTCTTCCCCCATTGCTAACATTTTATCTTGCGTCGAACTTTCTTTATTGTTGATTAGAAGCCAGTCTTTAAAAGATTGAATATGATTAATGAATATGGTTTTTGAAGATCCTGAAGCCGATAAATCATGCGTGTTGAGAAGCCGGCTGCCCACTAATACAAGAGGACTTTGCGGCATGTTTTCAATCTCAGCAATGTATTTTTGTAAATCAGGCAGCAAATGCACTTGTGAGACAGACAAGCACACTACATCAGGGTCGCATCTTTCAATGCTTTTTAGAGCAAACGGCAGCGGCAAGCTTGCTCCTAAGTTTTTAGCTTCCCATCCCTGTTCTCGCATAAGTCCTGCAATCATTTTAATACCTAAGTAATGCTCTTCTCCTTCAATGCAAAAAAGAAGTGCTCGATGGCGCTGAAGCAATTGATGCTGGGATAGCTGAAAGCGAGTTAACACATAGTCACAGGTTGCAGTAGCCAAATGCTCGTCCGCGACTGAAATTTTATTTTCTTGCCACCTTTTCCCTATCTCATACATCGCTTCTGTCAAAAACGTGTATACGTCAGTTGAAGAATGACCTTCTTCTATATATATAGCAATGTAGCAATG
>NZ_JBFULJ010000723.1:0-1943 GCF_056400385.1 Priestia sp. P5_B4 | reverse complement strand
GCCTAATAAAATTAGTTTATTAGGCAGTCTCTTTTTAAAATATAATTAYTGGTGACGTAGTTTATCAATTTCTTCTGGTGTAAGGTTTGTAAATTCRGCGATTGTTTGGTTATCTAAACCCTTTTGGATCATACTTAAGGCCACCTTTATGATACCTTTCTTTTCGCCTATTTCTTCACCTATTTGTTTTCCTTTTTCTTCTCCAAGTTTTTCAGCTCTTYTTAARGCWGACTTTTCATCTAATAAYGCTTTTCTTCGTGCTTCATAWGCTAATARYACTTCYGGATCTTGRCTMACACGTTCCCAYTCGTCCATCGCTTTCTTTAATACTTGATCTTCTTGCATCGCAATCTCCTCCAATACCTGAGTGATTTCTTCATCTTCGGATGCTTCAAGTAATAATAACCATCGYACRAGTTGATCTTCCCGTGGATCTACCTCTCTGTTACGCCATTTTATTAATAACTTAGGTAGCTCCATAAAATGAATYTCSAGCATATCCGTTAAGAGTAAYTTCTGYTCTCGCTCATATAACTGAAAGGTRGAGTGATAATCATGAATATGAGATAAATAACGGAAGTTCACAATGTTAATGGTAATSGTTTTACAAAGCTCTCCRTAGTCCATGCCTTCTTTCATTTGACTACTGTACATTTTAGACCAGTAATAGAGTGTTCGTTTTTCCATGTCATGTTTRTTATTAAGCTGAATTTCAATATTRACACGRCTTCCATCCTCTAACTGTGCGTGTACATCTAAAATAGAGCGTTTATCTTCTTGGTTTTCTTTATTGAAATGMGGATCTAATAACTGCACCGTCTGAATTTTTTTATCATCTGGAAAACGGAGTGCTGCGTTCAAAAAAGCAGCTAAAATAGATTCATTTCCATGTGTGCCAAATAGTGATTTAAAWGCAAAGTCGACACGYAAATCTAATCGTTTTGTCATAATATCCTCCATCATYTCCATGTTTGTTATTAGTATACCATGACTATACCGATTCCTTCTATCTAACACTTTAGGAGCAAATTGAGTATCAATACGGTATTTGTCACACCAATTATTAATGTTCTTGATACAAAGAAGTATGAAGGGGTGCTTAAAACAAAGAGAAGTACTGGGTCTGATTGCTATTACCAATAAATAAACTCCTTATTCACATCATTCTTTTAGTCTGAGCACGTTCTCTGTACATATGAAAATGGAAATACCTTAAAAATCAATAAACCACGGAAAGCAAAAAAGCCACTAGGATACCTAGTAGCTTAGTGTTTTAAAAATCACTATATTCTTCGAGATCATCGTCGTCTAAAGAACCAGATACTTGCTCTAAATCTGCAATCTTACCTTCTTTTAGGGTTTGACTTTCTGAAGGCTTGTCTTCTAACTCCTCTTGCTTACCTACAAAACCATTAGCTTTAGCTAATTGCTTTAATTCTTGCAGTTCTGAATTGATATGTTCGAGAAGCTCTTCTGTTCTATGTGCTGATTCTACTTGGTTGGTAGATGCACGATGAAGGTCACGAACAATTAAAGATGAAATGTAGTCCCCTAATTTTCGAGACTTTGCATATTTTGCGAGTATGTCATAGACTTCATCACTTAACTGATTGGTTTTAATCGTAAAGGCGTTCTGACGCTCTGTCATGGTTATCACCTACGCTGTTAGGATTTAACGGCTTTCTTCTCAGCTTGTTTCTTTTGAAGATAACCGATGCTTCGAATTTCTAAGCCGAATAAGTTCAAGTGACGGCTATCTTCTGGTACTTTATGATATTTCTCTGTACGTTCTTCGCCGATCTTTTCACTCATACTTGTCATGATGGCTACTTCTAGTGTCGGAGCAACACCGCCACTATATACGTATTTACGAATTTTATTTGCTGGCGGTGGGGCCACATCATTTAACTTCGCTAGTAAAATCTCTACATATTCTTTTAGAG
>NZ_JBFULJ010000722.1:0-1946 GCF_056400385.1 Priestia sp. P5_B4 | reverse complement strand
CATACTAATACATCCTCCGAGCATTCATATACGAAGTTTAACAGCGTACTTAATTCTTCTAGACGAGAAATATCCAGCTCTGCATTTTCGTTGATCACAGTCCCTATATATTGAAAGCACTCTTCTTCTAACTCATTATAAATAGTTGTGATGCGGTGCAATACTTCATTTAACTTCATAAAGTTCCCCCTTCACACACGCTTCTTGATACAACCATATGACAAAACTTGGTGTTTTATACTAACGAAAAAGCGAGGAATATAAACCTCGMTTCTTCTTTTTACCGATACATACTGGCAATGTCTTCAATAAACATAAGCGGTTCTTCTTCTGTTAGTTGTTTAATTGGAGAATAATCCTCTCCACCAAAACTTTGATCTATGTCTTCAATAAACGAAGAAACTTCTTCCGACTCTTCACGATTAGCCGGCATTTCGTATTTTTGTAATTCTGTGCGGTGCACGACGGATAAAATATGGCGAGGAAATTGCTGCTTCGTTTTTCCAAAACAGTATACCGGCTTGTGTTTCAAAAAGCGTTCTACTTCTTCTTGTCGGTTATAAATGCTTCCATGATCACCCCAAGCTACCACAACCAGTTCAGCATCTTCCACTGCTTTTTGAATATACTCACCTGCTCTTGTTCCAACAGCTTCTTCTTTTGAAAGCATGCGTAAAAACGAAACATGATCAGTTTGATAGCTGAATAAATAAACGATTTCTAAAACTCCAAATCCCCACTTTTGCGCCAGTTCTATGCATTTGGATACAGCTGTATCGTCGCTGTATTCATACGTATTTTCTGGAAATGACAAGATAAACGTAAGTTTACGTTCGTTTACTTCACTCCATTTGCATAATAGAGAGTATTTGTATTTGCCTGTTTCATCAAAAATAACTTCTTTTTTCACTGCTTCCATCCCCCTGCCTTCTTACAATCTTGTTACTTATCTATTGCAAATGAGCTAAGCAGTAATCGTAACCTTGACTGTTAAAAGTTTTATTTTATATGTATTTCAAAATCATGCCTTCATGACAACTTTTCTTCCATTTTTTCAAAAAGCAATTTTTTCTTCTATACATGCTTTTTACAGCTAGTGAATATTCACATATATATCTTTCCTCTTTTCGGCCCTCCAGTCAAAATAGATAAAATCAAAAGAATGGTCTATAATAAAGAAATAACCAATGACTTTTTCACTCATGTTTTTGACAGTTACGGATTTTTTCTCAGCAGGTATGTTCAAACCTGATCCTCTGAGAAAATAGAAGATAAATTTGTGTAAAGAAAGGATTTTGTAAATGGCTACTACACACACATTTACAAGAGGAGAAGAAATTGCAAATGCGATTACACACGGCGTTGGAGCCGTACTCAGCATTGTTGGATTAACGCTTTTAATCGTACTTTCTTCGTTAGAAGGAACGCCTTGGCATGTTATCAGTTTTACTATTTACGGAGTAACCATGCTGCTTCTCTATGTCTCCTCTACGCTTGTCCATAGTTTTCCKGAAGGTAAGGTAAAAGATCTTTTTGAGATATTTGACCACTCTTCTATTTATTTGTTTATTGCCGGTACGTACACTCCATTTTTATTTATCGCAGTAAAAGGAACCACCGGCTGGACACTTTTTGGAATTGTATGGGGCATCGCTCTTGCAGGAATTGTATTCAAAGCTTTTTTTGTAAAGAAATTCCTTTTTATTTCCACCATTCTTTACGTATTTATGGGATGGATGATTGTGTTTGCTTGGGATTCGTTAACTCAAAACATTGCCCATCAAGGAATTGTCCTTCTCGTAGTTGGAGGCGTGTTGTATACAATCGGGGCCGTTTTTTACGTATGGCGAGGATTTCGTTTTCATCATATGATTTGGCATATGTTTGTTCTTGGCGGAACCGTACTCCACTTTTTAGCAATCATTTTATATGTATTGCCTATAACC
>NZ_JBFULJ010000721.1:0-1948 GCF_056400385.1 Priestia sp. P5_B4 | reverse complement strand
AAGCAACTCAATGGAAGGGTGCTAATGAAAAAAATGAAAACACTCATGAAAGCAGCTCAGATCACTAAATATTCAAAAGATATCCACGCCCAAGTTAATGACATTCTAATCCCAGAAATCGATGACAACCAAGTCTTGGTAAAAGTTAAATCTGCCGCGGTCAACCCACTCGAAATGTTGATTATCACAGGTAGTGTAAAACTGATTCAGAATTATGAATTCCCACTAACGCTTGGTAATGAACTGACAGGAATTATGGAAAAGGTTGGAAAAAGCGTGACGGAATTTCAGGTAGGAGATGACATCTATACACGTCTCCCATTAAAGAAAATTGGTGCTTTTGCGGAATATGCCGCAATTGATGCTACCGCCATTGCACCAATGCCAAAAAACTTATCCTATGTGGAAGCTGCTGCTGCACCA
This sequence comes from Priestia sp. P5_B4, assembly GCF_056400385.1. NCBI lineage: Bacteria > Bacillati > Bacillota > Bacilli > Caryophanales > Bacillaceae > Priestia > Priestia sp. P5_B4. The sequence continues at coordinate 1,525 of NZ_JBFULJ010000721.1, read as the reverse complement.
CTGGCTGGACTCACAGCTTATCAAGGTCTGCACGAAGAACTTGAGGCACAGCCTGGTAAATCTGTTTTTATTCCAGGTGGATCGGGTAGCTTTGGTCAAATGGCTGTCCCAATCGCAAAGGAAATGGGTCTAAATGTCATTGTTAGTGGCAACTCAGAAGCGCGCGAACGCACGTTGGAAATGGGGGCAGATCAATATTTAATTTATAAAACAGAAAACTATGTTGACGTGTTGTCGAATGTGGATTATGTGATTGATACACTGGGACCTAAAGAATTTGACAATGAATTGAGTATCATCAAACCTGGCGGAAAATTGCTCTCTCTACGTACAGGTCCAAATAAGCTTTTCGGAAAAAAAGGGAATTTCCCATTTTGGAAACAAAAGCTGTTTTCCATTGCTGGTGCAAAGTATGACCACAAAGCCAAGAAACACGATGTGGAATATCATTTTATGTTTGTTCGTTCTGATGGCGCACAACTCAAAAAGGTTACCAAAATCATTGAAGAGAATAACATTGTTCCACCAATTCATCCCACACTATTTACCATAGACAATATAAATGAAGCGCTAGAACTTGTGGCAAATGGAAGACCAAGAGGGAAAGTAATTATTAATTTTTAGGACTCTACAGGAAGGGAAAGCAACGATATGAAATTGGAGAATCGAACTATTTTAGTAACGGGTGGGACATCTGGTATAGGCTTGGCTTTCGCAAAAAGGTTTGTTGAAATGGGGAACACAGTGATTGTCACTAGTAGATCCAAACAAAACATTGACCAAGCAATGAAAGAAAACCCTAATTTAATTGGCATTGCTGCGGATGTCAGTCAAGTAAAGTCGGTTGACCAGTTGGTGCATCAAATCAAACAACAGTATTCAAAACTAGACGTCCTGTTTAACTCAGCTGGTATCATGCGCTACTATGATCTATTCGCTGAAGAAGTCACAGGTGGACAACTAACCACAGAAATTGATACGAACCTAAACAGCACAATCTATGTGACAAAAGCATTCCTTCCTCTTCTTGCTAAACAAGAAGAAGCCATGATTGTGAATGTCAGCTCCGTACTAGCAAATATTTCGGTGGCAAGTAGTCCCATTTATTCTGCAACAAAAGCTGGAATACACATGTACACAGATGCGCTACGTGAACAAATTCGAGCCAAAAATGAGAGGATTCATGTCATGGAACTCTGTCCGCCACTCATTTCTGAAACGAATTTAGAGGATAAAATGTCACGTGACAAGTCAACAAAGTTCATTGATTTGCCATTGGACAAGCTTGTTGATGCTGGTATAAAAGGTATGGAAAAAAATAAAATTCGTTTAAATCCAGGTTTCAGCAAAATTATGCGTTTCATGAGCAAGATTGCACCAGATTTTGTGACGCATCAATGGGGAAAAACAATGATGAAAAGGATGAATAATGAGACTTAGTCTAGATAAAAGTTAAAAATAATACCGTTGTGTTTATTCTATACTATATCTTGTTTAATAGTAGACATATCGTAATATCATCTGT
>NZ_JBFULJ010000720.1:0-1957 GCF_056400385.1 Priestia sp. P5_B4 | reverse complement strand
CCCCCTTTCTATATAGAAAGGGGGTTTATATTATGACTGACGCAGCTTCAGTACAAGTTCTTCGCTAGGCGTTACGTACACCGTTTGCTGGTTATCGTACGTCACAAAACCAGGCTTGGCACCGCTTGGTTTTTTTACGTGGCGAATTTTTGTATAGTCCACGGGTACCGAACTTGAATTTTTAGCTTTACTAAAGTAAGCAGCAAGATGAGCCGCTTCTAAAATTGTTTCTTCTGAAGGCTCTTGGCTGCGGATAACAACGTGAGAACCCGGTATATCTTTCGTATGAAACCAAACGTCATCACGAGCAGCAAGGCGATTTGTTAAATACTCATTTTGCTTATTGTTTTTTCCAACTAAAATCGTCGTGCCGTCGCTTGAAACGTATTGTTCAAGTGTAGGCGTAGTGTTTTTTTGTTTTTTCGCTTGTTTTTGCTGACGGTTGCGCAAATATCCTTCTTCCACAAGCTCTTCACGAATCTCTGCAATGTCTTTGTGAGTAGCAGTATCCATTTGCTGAATAAGTGATTCAAAATACTGTACTTCTTCGTTTGCTTTTTCAATTTGTTCGATTACAATCGAAACGGAATTTTTCGCTTTTTGATACTTTGTGAAATAGCTTTGAGCATTTTGAGACGGTGATTTTTGCGGATCTAATGAAATCGTAAGTGTACCGCTATTTTCATCATAATAATTAATAACGTCCACTTTCGCATCTCCTTTTTTGACAAGGTGTAAATTTGCGGTAAGGAGTTCACCGGCTAGCTGGTAATCAGATGCTTTTTCTGCATTTTGCAGCGTTTGCTCAAGTTTTTTTATTTTTTTCTCATTTTTCTTTTTCTCGGTAGAAATAAACTGTACTAAATCATGCGCTTGCTGCTTTACACGATCTCGCTCTGCTTTCCCGTAGTAATAGCGGTCAAGAAGCTCGCTGATGGTTGCATACGTTTTTTTCGTACCCTCTAAATGCGTTAATTCCAGTAAATAAAAGTAGTCTTTTTGATTAACGGTTGTCAGAGTCGGTGTAAACTGACCTTCTTTGATCAGCGTCATCGTTTCGACGAATGATTTTGGAAGGGTAGAACGATTTGCTAAGCCGGAGCGAAACACCACTTCATTTGCAATTAAAGGAGAAAGCCCCGAGAAGGTTTGCACTAGCTGGGTGGCTAACTTTCCGCTATTAAAATCAATTTTTTTAGCCACGGTTTCTTCATCGGCTTCAAATGGATGAAGCTTATCTTGACTAGGAGGCAGTACGTAAGGTGCTCCAGGTAGAAGCGTACGGTGCCTGTTCAAGGCCATTGGAACGTGTTTAATGCTGTCGATAATCGTTTGTTTTTCTTTATCTACAAGCACAACATTACTATGTCTTCCCATGATTTCAATAATAAGCTGCTTGTACGTCACGTCGCCAATTTCATTTCGTCCTTTTGTTTCAATGACTAAAATGCGGTCCAATCCAAGCTGATACACTTGTTCAATAATGCTGCCTTCTAAATGTTTGCGAAGAAGCATACAAAACATAGGAGGCTCAGATGGATTTTCATAGGGCTCATTTGTAAAATGAACGCGTGAATAGTTAGGGTGAGCTGAGATTAAAAGTTTGCGGTTTTCACCTTTAGCGCGTACTTGTAAAATCAACTCGTTTGGAAACGGCTGATATATTTTTGAAATTCGTCCTGAAACCAAGGTCTCAGATAATTCTTGTAAAATGCCATATGTAAAAATACCATCAAATGACATAGTGCTCACATCCTTAAGTAATTGAAAATTGTCCTATAGAAAAGTATAGCATTTTTTAGGACGAGTCTGAATAAGCATACGATATAAGATTGTAACAATCTAATAGGTGCATTTACAAATAAAAGGGTGTGAAAAGATGCAATGAAATGGTATGAATTAGGTGAAAAAGCAATAGTAGAAGTAACAAAAACAGACAGACAGCATGGTCTTACAC
>NZ_JBFULJ010000719.1:0-1957 GCF_056400385.1 Priestia sp. P5_B4 | reverse complement strand
TACCTGTTTTTTGAAGTAAAGGCAAGCTTCCGCCTCCACCTCCGATAAAGATAAACTTTGCCGTGTGGTACTCAACTTTTCCGCTGTCTACATCTGCGACTTTTACTTCCCACATACCGTCACTTTTACGTTTAATATCTTTTACACTTCGTTTGTAATGAACGTGAACCCCTTTATTCTTCAGGTGGTCAAACAACATGCGTGTTAAAGCACCGAAGTTTACGTCTGTTCCCGAATCAATTTTAGTTGCGGCAATTGGTTCATTTGACGTGCGCCCCTTCATGATTAACGGAATCCATTCTTTTAGTTTGTCAGGACTGTCGGAATACTCCATTCCTTGAAACAACGGATTGTTTGACAGCGCTTCAAAACGCTTTTTCAGAAACGATACATTTTTTTCCCCTTGTACCAAACTCATATGCGGAATTGGCATGATAAAATCTTGCGGATTGCGAATCAACTTGCTGCTTACCAGATAAGACCAAAACTGTCTTGATAGCTGAAACTGCTCGTTAATTCGGATCGCTTTTGTTATATCTATAGATCCATCAGCTTTTTCTGATGTATAGTTTAGTTCGCACAGCGCAGAATGGCCCGTCCCTGCATTATTCCATTCGTTCGAGCTTTCTTCYCCTGCRTCTGCGAGTTTYTCAAATACTTTRATKTCCCATTCMGGYGCTAACTCTTTKAGTAAWGATCCCAAMGTTGCGCTCATSACTCCGGCMCCAATTAAGATAACGTCTGTTTTTTTCTGTACGTTGCTCATTATAACCTTCCTCATCCCCTATATTTGTAAAAAGATGTAGGCGCTCCTGCTTACGTAGTAAAAAAATTCAGGTGCGACCTAAGAACACACCTTTTTCTGTCTCACTTATAACTATATCACAGTATAATTGTCTGATGATTATAAACTATTCAAAAATGATAAAAAAGTGAGAAAATCGCCCACAAATTCCAAAAAACTTATTAAATTCCGTCTGCATTTTCTTTTATTAGGAAACTGTTATACCTACTTTTAAGTATCAAAACAAGAGTTTGAAAAATAACAAACTATTCCAAAAATTCAAATTAAAAATCAAAATAACTTTCTTGAAAATTTCACCTACTATAACTATACTCACTCGAACGAACAAACAGCACTAGAAATAGAAAAGCCTTCATTCTTTTTGACTAGTTATACGTAGACGTATATATGTATAGAGCACCGGCTCGTCCAGGTGCATTTTTAGAAAAATAAGTATATATTGCAATGACTAATTTTCAGCTCATATTGCAAGTTACAATATCTATGTCATATAACATACCATGAAATAAGTGAATAAGTAAATGATTATTCAGAAATTTATGTTATAAAACCTAACATGTATGTTGACTTTTACATAGGACATACTTAACAGTAATTTACATGCTCCTTTCATTTTAAATTTGTTTAATTACTTTATTTATGAGCCATGGTTGTTGATGAGTTCAATCAAAATAAGCCACGATTAGCACGTGACTTATTTTGATTCTTATTGAGCTGGTTGAATATCATCTTGTGTAAACGTCCAAACACCACGATTTTTACTAAAACCGCTAAATTCAAACTTAAAATCGCCTTCTTTTGGTATATCAAACGTTGCAATACCGCTTTGTTTTTCTCCTGGTGAAATGTTTCCGTTCAAATGATTCTCTGTGGCACCAGAAACAACCGTAGCAAAGTATTGAGTGTCTCCTTTTTGAATATCAAAATGAAGTAGCTCACTTATTTTATGATTTTTCTTTCCTTTATTCTTATATTTTGTTTTCTATTCATATTTTTAAAACTATATTAATCTCTCTTACTTAACTCTTCACTTACTTCTTTTTATTCAGTATCATCATCAAACATTAAATTATCCATTTCTTACCTGTCTCTTGCAACTCCTTCTATCGTCTCAATTAAATTTTTTACCATTTCAAGTGTAATCTCTTCTTC
>NZ_JBFULJ010000718.1:0-1958 GCF_056400385.1 Priestia sp. P5_B4 | reverse complement strand
TTTAATAGCAGCCAAAGCATCCGGATTCGTAATCGCAGCGAGATACGTTTCCAGCCCTTTTTGAAAAGCTGTCATAAAAATGGTGATGAGCGGGAGCACTAAGAATAGAGCTAAAAAAGCCAGTGCAATAAATGTAAGCAGCCACTGGACGACTTTGGGCTCTTTTAAACTAGAATGATTAAGTTTAACAGTCGTTTTTGCATGCTGCATTGGAACATGTCCTGCCAATGTCATCCCTCCTTAACTATGTACAAATTTACGATTTGTCCACCATTGAATAATATTAATAAGTAATAACAGAAAAAATGATACAACGAGCATGACTGATGCAATAGCAGTAGCGCCCGCATAATCGTACTGCTCGAGTTTTGTCATAATAATAAGCGGCGTAATTTCAGTTTTCATCGGCATATTTCCAGCAATAAAAACAACTGACCCGTATTCTCCAAGCGCTCTTGCGAATGAAAGAGAAAAGCCTGTTAAAATAGCAGGCACCAGCTCTGGAAAAACAACTTTTCTGAACGTTTGCATTCGGCTGGCTCCTAAACTAGCCGATGCTTCTTCGATCTCTGCATTAAAGTTTTGCAATACTGGCTGCACCATTCGGACAACAAACGGCAGACCAATAAACGTCAGAGCGATAATAATTCCAATAGGCGTAAATGCGATTTTAAACGTAAATAATTGACCAATCCATCCTTTCGGAACGTAAAGAGTGGTCAAGGCAATGCCGGCAACAGCCGTTGGTAAAGCAAACGGCAAATCTACAAGTCCATCAATAAACCTCTTTCCTGGAAAATGATATCTCACTAATACCCATGCAATAATAGTTCCAAAAATAACATTAATAATCCCTGCTGCAAATGCTGCTCCAAAACTTAATTTATATGATGCTACTACTCTAGAGTCTGTAACAGTTTTAATAAACTCGCTCCATCCCATAGATGCCGTATTTAGAAAAATCATAGCTAACGGAAAAAGCACAAGGATACTTGCATAAAACATCGTAAAACCTAAAGAAAGCCCAAATCCAGGTAAGATGCTTTTCTTTTTCTTCTGTCGTTGTAACACGCTCACGTCTTACACCTCTCTCTGCTTTCAAGATACATGTACACAGAAGATACGAATTACCATTCGTATCTTCCTCATTTACTTTTTTAATGCATCATATTACTTTGGCTGATAAATCTGATCGAATGTTCCTCCATCGTTAAAATGAGTTTCTTGAGCTTTTTTCCAGCCGCCAAAATCTTTAATGGTGACTAGGTTAAGAGAAGGAAATTGATCTTTGTGTTTCTCTAATATTTTTTCATTTCGAGGACGATAGTAGTTTTCCGCTGCGATTTCCTGACCTTTTTCTGTATATAGATATTTCAAGTATGCTTTTGCTACCTGTGTTGTGCCTTTCTTTTCAGCTACTTTATCTACTACAGCAACAGGCGGTTCTGCTAAAATACTTAATGACGGTGTTACAATTTCAAATTTATCTTTTCCTAGCTCATTTAATGATAAGTAAGCTTCATTTTCCCATGCAATTAACACGTCTCCAATACCCCGTTCTACAAACGTAGTTGTCGCTCCGCGTGCGCCTGAGTCTAACACTTCAACATTTCCATAAAGTTTACTCATGAAGTCTTCAATCTTTTTGTTATCTCCGTTATATTTATTCTTCGCGTATGCCCAAGCTGCTAAATAATTCCAGCGTGCGCCTCCAGACGTTTTTGGATTTGGTGTAATAACGGATGTACCTTTTTTCGTTAAATCATTCCAATCTTTAATTCTCTTTGGATTTCCTTTACGAACTAAAAAAACAATTGTTGATGTGTATGGTGTAGAATTATGAGCCAATTCTTTTTCCCAGTCTTTGTTTAATAATTGGCGAGTTTGAGCGATTTCATCAATATCGTAAGCAAGCGCCAGCGTTACTACATCCGCTTCCAAACCGTCAATAACTGCCC
>NZ_JBFULJ010000717.1:0-1959 GCF_056400385.1 Priestia sp. P5_B4 | reverse complement strand
GTATACAGTGCTATTGCTTTAATACCGTTAATTCCATTCGATTCATCAATTTGCTCTTGAAACATAGGATCAAAGTAGACAACATCAAAAGAATTATCTTCACAACACGCCAAAAACGATTCGAAATTTTGATGAACCACGTTTATACGCTTCATTGCATCGTTCAACTCTTGTACGTCACTTTCCCAATTTAAAAGTCCTTGTTTGACTAAATAAGCTACATAGCGGTTGCCTTCTAGTCCGACAACTTTCCCGCTTTTCCCTACCGCTGCGCTCGCCATCATACTATCCGATGCAAGACCAAGTGTACAGTCAAGCACGCTCATTCCTTTTTCCAAACTAGCAGCTTCAATAAACGGATCAGGTTCTCCTCGCAGCCATCTCTTCACTCTAAACATAGCGGAATTTGGATGAAAAAAAATAGGTTCCTCTTCATTTTGGACATGCAATTCTACTCTATTCTTACCGACAACCAGCACGTCTGCAGCTTGAAGATTCTGAAGATCTGCAACGGATTTCTTCTCTCTTACTACAAAAGGTATACTTAAATCAGCGGCTACTTGTTTGGCTTTTGCAATCATCTGTTCATTTGTTCGACCAGCAGTCGTAACAATCACTTTCATAACTCCCCCTACACTGTTTGGCTATTTACATAAAGAAAAAGGATGCCGATAGACATCCTTTTTCTTATAAAGTATATGCGATTTTTCTCTAAAAATCTATATACTAGATGTGACAAAAGCAGAACATTTTATGAACAGTGCTGCTTAAAGCCATTTAAAATGTTTTCAAAAATAACTTCTAAAGGCTGACCTTCAATTTCATGTCGAGGAATAAAATGAACGACTTCTTTTCCTTTTAAAAGCGCCATAGACGGTGATGAAGGCTCAATGTCACCAAAATATTCACGCATTTTAGCTGTTGCTTCCTTATCTTGGCCGGCAAAAACAGTTACCACTTGATCTGGTTTTTGCTCAGACTGTAAGTACGCTTGCGTTGCTGCAGGACGTGCTAAACCGGCAGCGCATCCACAAACTGAATTAACGACAACAAAAGTTGTTCCTTCTACGTTTTCCATAAAATCAACTACGGCTTCCTCTGTTGTTAATTCTTCATAACCAGCTTGAGTTAATTCTTGACGCATTGGTTTAACTAACTGACGCATATATTCTTCATATGCCATTGACATATTAACATTCCTCCTAACAATCATTCACGCTAAAAGCATACTATAAAAACCAGGAAAAATCTAGCTACTCACTCTTCAAATCCTTATTGTTGTCCCATTCTTCTTCTCCATTTGACAAAAAGAAGATTAAAACCGGGTCATATCATCTAATTTTTCCCTATAAAAATGTCGATTTTTACTATTAATATTCCATTTTTTGTACTATAGTAGTAAATAGTAATTTAGTAGAAAGGATTTTCAAATTGAACCAGCGATTTAAGCCAAACAAACGATTTTATGCATTTTTGTCTTTAGTGTTAGTGATCGTCGCTTCTTTGTTTTTTATTACAGAAGCCAAAGGAAGTGAATCCGCTGCATCTCAGCAAGTATTAGCATCTACTGCGTTGCCGCTGAAAGAAACTGCATCTTCAGCACAGCCTGAGAAGCTGCTTAATACACTTCATCATAATATKTATGTAGTAAATACGGTGAACGATCAAAATCAAGCTCTTACACAGCCTGTTTACCTTACATTTGACGATGGCCCAACACCTGATACTCTTCATATTTTAGATGCTTTGCGTCAATATAACGTAAAAGCAACTTTTTTTATGTTAAAGCATCAAATTGACGCTCACCCTGAAATTGCTAAAAAAGTAGCACAGGAAGGACATGCCATCGGCTGTCACGGCGTCTCTCATGATATTGATGTCATGTATAGTGAAGACGGCGCCGCGTTAAAAGAAATGCAGGAGTGTCAAGCGACAGTTAAGAAAGTAACCGGTATTGAC
>NZ_JBFULJ010000716.1:0-1959 GCF_056400385.1 Priestia sp. P5_B4 | reverse complement strand
GCATGAGAAAGTCTTGCTTATCTTGATAATGCAAATAAAATGTTCCCCGCGTTAATTCCGCTTTTTCCGTAATTTCTTGAATCGTAATGGACGTGACGTCTTTCTCTTTAAGAAGTTCGACTAAAGCGTCTCTTAAGTATTTATTTGTTCTTTTTATCCTAGGATCTACTTTTGTTTTTTTAGACATCGTTCGTCTCCTTGTATAACTATTATTGAGTCTCAGGCATATGATTATGACTTGTATAGGTGCAGCCATTTAGACCTTTTCTGGTGATTAACTATTTAAACTGTCCTGTATCATCAACATACATTCTGCACACGATGTAAACTAATGAACATTATGTATATTAAGTCTCACAAAATATAATCAATCTGTCAATATCAAAAACTGATTAAGAACGAATCATTTGGTTATTAGATATGGATGGCGCGAACGTAAGAGCGAAATCTTTTGTAATGAAAGAAAAAAGAACTGAAAGATATAACTGGCGATGTAAAAAGTGCTGGGTTTTTATAGGAGGGATTTGAACTATTGAAGCAGCTTTTGCATAGCAAACTAATCAAATACGCACTGCATTTCCTTTATTTCAATAATTAACCCTTCTCAAGAAAGGTCTCCCCTCTATAGTAGACCTTTCTTTTTTATATGCCTATAAATAAAGCTTACAGAAATATAAAATAAGAATGGGTTTAGGTCCTACGAAATGTTTTAGCTTATCTTAAAGATAAGAAATTCTTCTTAATGAGCATTGGTTGGCTTCTTGCTGCAATTTGGGAGCATAATAACTCAATTTTTTGATAAAATAACAAGTCTCAGGAAAATGATGTATCAAAAATCTTAACGTTTCCTTATTTAAAAGCTTGTTCTCCTTGTATTTTTCGGTCATAGCATAAACAAACTGGCTCATTTCAATAGTTGTTTTCCCCACTTCTAAAGCAAATTCTGTTTGTCTTGCAAAACCTGGCTGCTTAAATCGCAAATACCCCTTTAAATGATGATTTTGTACAATGAAAGCCTGAAACTTTCCGATATATGAATCTGCTTGTTTAGATATCATAATCTCAATCGGATCAAGCAGGTTTTTAAACAAAACGGCATGTCCAAGCTGATCTTCCAGCCATAAATCCATTAATTTGACTAAGCTAAGAGGAACCGGCTCCTTTCCTTTTACTAGATAAGATAAAAATCTTAAATATTCCTGATTTTCACTTAACGTACCATTAAGATAGGTTGGAGATAAGTTTAGATTCACTGCGTTTTCAATTCGAAGAGCCTGAAGAGACCCTTCAAAATCAAAATACCCTTTGGTAATTGACCAGGCCTTTCTCGAGAATTCTATTAATGCAGGATCGTTGTGCATAACATCGGGGGATAAATAGTTCAGTTGTTTTAGCAAGTCATCAAACAAATGAATATATTGCTTAGCTGTTCGGACGTATTCGACTTCCTTCACCGATAAGTGATCTCGTACAAAATAAGCATGGTCCTGAATTATTTCTAACCAAAATAAATGTTCCTCCCATAATGAAATCATTACTAGCTCTCCCTTCGGTTTCCTTACTACTACATGTTTATTAGAAACTTTAGAAGAAATGAACCAAAGTAATAAAAAACAGGATCTCTTATTTCATCACATAAACACTCATGAAAAAGGGAATATATATACATATCCATATTTTTGAAAAGGGAGTATATCATTTGAAGAAAAAAGATAAATTGCTAATCATTTTGATGACGATTTTACCTTGGCTTAGTATTCCGTTTATTGGTAAAAAAACGCTAAAAAGATTCCTTCCAGGGAGTCTTTTTATGAGTTTGTATCTTATTGCCGAAGGCAGGTTTGCAGAGAAGAAAAAATGGTGGTGGTTTCCGTACTCAATCAAGCCRAATGTTCTAGCAGAATTACCGTTAATATTTGGCCCCTTTTTAGTTGGAGCTTTGTGGATATTAAAATATAC
>NZ_JBFULJ010000715.1:0-1962 GCF_056400385.1 Priestia sp. P5_B4 | reverse complement strand
ATATAATAGGCATACTTAAGACACGGACTTATATAAGCTCTTTTCTCAATATTGCTCTCGTGCTGATAGAAAATGATAATAAAATGTTCTTAACACTTTTTAATGCATACTGTTATTTTTATATACTGCGCTTTCTTTTCCTGCAAAAAAACTAAACGATTTAAAATTTCCCTTATTATGGAATGTTACATTTATTTTTAACAGTTAGGGAAGCTTTTGAACACTCAGTATGTATCTGAATGCCAACACCAAAAACTTATGAACGCCATCCAAGGAAAGTGAATAATGGAATTTATTTTAATTGGTTTCTATTATTTATCTTATGTAAATGCGAAATAAATGTGGTTTTCCTGTAAGTGAAATACTGTTGTTACAAGTTAGTGAGGTAGAAGTATGAAAGAAACCAATAGTAAGAATTTAAAATCTGAAATTATAAAAAAGCATGAGGTATTATTTGCAAAGAGACTAGAACTTGAGAGTGAAGCAAGCCGTTTGATGTTAGAAATTAATTTATTAGATGCACAGAATACTCTTGATAATGTAAGTCAATTAAACCAACAGATAGATGATATAACCTCTGAAATGGATTATTTGAAACAAGCCCTTGAAGCTATCAATTAAGCTATATATCAAAGTGTAACTAATTCTATAAGTATAACCACGAGCAAATTAGAAAAAAGTGATCAACATGGAAGAGAAAGAACAGTAAGAAATAAATCTTACTAAAGTGTATGAATACGCTGAATCTCCAGATAAAATCTTATCAAAACCTAAATCATAAAAAAGCTAATTAAATTATATTGATAAACCTACTTAGTCTAATTAGACTATTGTAAACAAAGAAAGAAGGCGTTTCTATGAAATCTATATTGTTAATTGGACAATCAAATATGGCAGGCAGAGGATTTATTGAGGATGTACCGCCGATTTATAATGAGCATATACATATGTTGAGAAACGGTAGATGGCAAACGATGGCAGAACCACTTAATTTTGATCGTCACATATCTGGTGTTGGGCCAGCAGCCTCTTTTGCTCAAGCTTGGACAGAAGATCATCCTGACGAGTCCATTGGATTAATACCATGTGCCGAGGGAGGAAGCTCAATTGATGAGTGGACAATTGACGGACTATTAACAAGACACGCGATTTCTGAAGCGAAATTCGCAATGGAAACAAGTGAGTTAGTGGGAATTCTGTGGCATCAAGGAGAAAGCGACAGTTACGGAGAACGTTATAAGACGTATGAAGATAAATTGCTTTCATTATTTAAACATTTGAGAGAAGAATTGAATGCACCAGATATCCCGATTATTATAGGTGAGTTGGGGCATTACCTTGGAGATGTCGGATTTGGAAAAAGCGCTGTAGAATATAAACAAATAAACCAGATATTATCTAAAGTTGCCCACACTAAAAAAAATTGTTATTTTGTAACATCAAAAGACTTAACAGCAAATCCAGATGGCATTCATATTGATGCCGTCTCTCAAAGAAAGTTTGGATTAAGATACTATGAGGCTTTTTCAAAACAAAAGCATGTTTTAGATGTTTTGGACGTTGAGCATGAATGGATTGAAAAGGAAGCAAAGCGTGAACTAACTAAAAATGAACGTATATTTGTTGAAAGTATGAAGTTTGCCTTGGGAGAATTAAGTTTTGAGGAGTTTTCTATTAATATCTCTACTATTATTAATGAAAGTAAGTAAAGCAAAATTAATCCCATTTTATGAGGAGAGATCAATTGATTCCACTTTTAATCTTAGGTTTGTTGAAAGAAAACCAGGTTCATATGGATATGAACTTTTGGCAATTATGAATGAGTGGAGTTAGTATAGATTTGTTAATTATTAAAACTAAAAAAAGAAGAATCCTTTAAACAGGAACTCCAAAAAGCCGGTATTCAAGACACGCAAATTTTTCAAATGCAACTAGCGGAGAAGTTGCAGACAGAGTTTTAGG
>NZ_JBFULJ010000714.1:0-1962 GCF_056400385.1 Priestia sp. P5_B4 | reverse complement strand
ACCGTAAACTTCGGATGATGATGAGGGTATACAATGCCTTGTTCTTCATTTCGTGCTCCGATGTTAAAAAATGCTCCTTCCGTTTCCTGCAGATAAGCTGAAAAATCTTCTCCTCCCATTTTAGGGGACAGCGTTTTAACACGTTCTTTTCCATATTCTTCGATAGCTGTTTCTTCAATTAAACGCGTAATTTCTTCAGAATTAATGACGGGATGATAGCCTTTTTCATATGTGAAGGTGTACTCTGCACCGTAGGCCTCTGTTAGTCCTTTTACCATACGGTCAATTTGTGCCGGAACTTTTTCTCGCAGCGCCGCGTCAAAGCTGCGAACGGTACCGTTAAGCTCCACTTTATCAGGAAGTACATTGTGCGTAGTTCCTCCGTGAAATTGTGTAACCGATACGACTAATTTATCAATTGGATTAATCGTTCTTGAAACAATGGTTTGGAGGTTGGTCACAATCTGCGCTCCTACCACAATGGCATCAACTACTTCGTGAGGCGCTGCGGCGTGTCCTCCTTTTCCTTTAATCGATATATTAAAAGTGTCAGGCGAAGCCATCATAGGACCTGCAAGCACGCCGATTTCTCCGATGGGAAGACCAGAATTCAAATGCGTACCAATTACATAATCCACCCCTTCCATCACGCCTTCTTTCACAAGTTCCTGCGCTCCCCCGGGCAGCAGCTCTTCTGCGTGTTGAAAAACCAAGCGAATTTCTCCTTTAAATTCATTTCCTAACTGAGAAAGAACAGAAGCTACTCCTAATAAAATAGCCRTGTGACCGTCATGTCCGCATGCATGCATCACGCCTTTATGAACCGAGGCAAATGCAAACGTGTTTTCTTCTTCAATCGGCAGCGCGTCCATATCCGCTCGAATCGCAACCACTTTCCCCTGCTCTTTTCCTATTAATCTAGCCACCACGCTTGTTGGTGTAGGACGAGTAATAATAAAGCTTCCAAACGAACGAAGCGTATCTTCAACAAACTGAGACGTTCGATGTTCTTGAAAGGATAATTCAGGGTAGCGATGAAAATGCCTTCTCCACTCAATTACCTGCTTTTTTAAGCTTTCTATGACGCTGTAGTCACTGATTAATTTGACTGTCATACACATACTCCTCCTTTGTTTGACTATATTGATTGGCTGGAACGGAAAGGTTCAAATTTCCTCGCAGCGTACTGCTTTCATATGAAGTGTCGTAAAGCCCACGCTCTTGTAAGATAGGCACTACTTTTTCCACAAATTGATGAAACGTATCGCTCATAAACGGACGAAGTACAAATCCATCCGCTGCTTCCTGCTCATGCCATTTTTGCATTTCATCCGCTACGTGTTCAGGTGTTCCTGAAAACGGCGAACGCGGCAAAATTGTTTCAAGCGCCACTTGTCTTAACGTTAACTTTCGAGCAGCCGCCGCTTGTTGAATTTTATTTGTCGTGCTTTGAAACGCATTTGCTCCGATATCCCCTAACTCTGGAAACGGGGCGTCTAGGTCAAATTGCTGAAAGTCGTAGTCATCAAAAAAACGAGCTAAATATGTAATGGCGTGATCAATTGGAATTAGCGCAGCAAGCTCTCCATATCTTCTTTCTACATCTTCCTCGCTATCTCCTATAATTAAATCAATACTTGGAAAAATGAGAAGCTCTTCGGGATTTCTCCCGTGATTTCTTGCTCTATTTTTCATATCTTGATAGAATGCCTGCGCTTCTTCTAGTGTATGTGCATTTGTATAAATCGCATCGGCATTCTCTGCTCCGAATCCTTTTCCTCTTTCTGACGAACCTGCTTGAAACACAACCGGATGTCCCTGCTTTGAACGAGCAATATTTAACGGCCCTTGAACTTGAAAGTGCTTGCCTTTAAATCCAAGCGTATGCATTTTCTTTGGATCAAAAAACTGACCGGTTTCTTTTTGATAGATAAAAGCATCGTCTTCCCATGAATCCCACAG
>NZ_JBFULJ010000713.1:0-1965 GCF_056400385.1 Priestia sp. P5_B4 | reverse complement strand
GATTACAACACCTACTTTATGTAATTTTTATGAAAAATCTGAAAAATCTAAAGAAACTGATATCATATAACTATCTATATTGTAACCAATTTGTCAGATAAGTAAACATACTTTTTTTGAAAAGTTGTAAGAAAGTTTGACATGTTTACTGACTTATCTATATATACGATGATAAAGTAAATAAGTTTCATGTTTAATAAAACAAGCAGCGAAGTTAATTCGCTGCTTGTTGAGCAAAGTTTTCCATTTGTTTAAGTGTCATTGGACCATTCACTCGTTGAACAATTTTCCCTTCTTCATCTATAAAGTAAGATGTCGGAATGGTGGAGACTCGATATTTTTTACTTCCTACATTATCTTGGTCGTCCAATAATACACGAAACGTAAACTGTTTTTCTTTGAGAAACTTAGATACTGCCTGTTTACTGCCTTCTGACGAAGTTAAATTAACCGCAAGCAGCTGTACATCGTTTCCATATTTCTCGTAAAACGCTTGCATATCGGGCATTTCTTTTTGACATGGCGGACACCATGTTGCCCAAAAGTTTAAAATGACTTTTTTCCCTTTAAAGTCCGATAATTGAACAGATTTCCCGCTCGTATCTGACAGTGTAAACGGAGGCGCTGTATCTTTTGGTTCCAACCCATAAGCTTGACCTGAAGCCTGACGAGCACTATCGCCTTTTTTGATATTTAAATCCTTGTATTCGCTTAAGTTAGAATTATCGGATGCTTCATTTGGAGAAAGCCCTTGCCAAAGTGCGTAGCTAAGAAAGCCTACTAGAAGCAAGACCGCAATTATTTTTTTAACCATATGATCGGCTCCTTTATTTCTTCTAAAAAATGATAATCTATGTACTAATAGATATGTGCAATATCTACTAAAATAATCCTTTTATAGGGCATTTTCTTTTATAATATAGCATATTCCCCTCTCACTTTTTGTCGAAAACGGTGCGTTTGCATAAAAAAAGAGCGGCTCACGAGAACCGCTCTTTTTCTTTATAACTTACGCATGTGTTTTAGATTGTAATTTATCACGAAGCACCATTTGAAGGATACCACCGTGGCGATAGTAATCAATTTCAACTTCACTATCGAAACGAACCAGTACTTCAAATTCTTTTTTGTTTCCAGCTTCATCAGTTGCTGTTACTTTTATAAAATCACGTGGTTTTACTGTTTCATCAACTGCTACTGCAATTGTTTCTTTTCCAGTTAAACCTAATGTATCCGCGCTTTCACCATCTTTAAATTGAAGAGGTAAAACACCCATTAATACTAGGTTTGAACGGTGAATACGCTCGAAGCTTTCAGCGATTACTGTTTTAATACCTAAAAGATTTGTTCCTTTTGCTGCCCAGTCACGAGAACTTCCCATGCCGTAATCTTTGCCTGCAAGTACAACAAGACCTGTATCTTGCTCTTTGTATTTCATACAAGCATCATAAATACTCATTACGTCATTTGTTGGCCAGTACGTTGTCCAGCCGCCTTCTGTACCAGGAGCTACTTGGTTTTTTATGCGGATGTTTGCAAACGTACCGCGCATCATCACTTCATGGTTACCACGACGAGAACCATATGAGTTAAAGTCTTTTGGCTCTACACCGTTTTCTTGAAGGTAAAGACCTGCAGGTGATGTTTTTGCAATTGAACCCGCTGGTGAAATGTGATCCGTTGTCACTGAGTCACCAAATTTCGCTACTACGCGAAGATCATTTAGCGGTTCTACTTCACCTGGTTCTTCTGATAAGCCTTCAAAGAAAGGTGGGTTTTGAATGTACGTTGAATCATTCTCCCACGTATAAAGCGCATCTTCGCTTGTTTTAATTTCATTCCAGCGTTCGTTATCATCGAATACGCGCTCATACTCGTTACGGAATAATTCAGGCGTTACGGTACGGCTAACAACTTCTTTAATTTCATCTTGAGAAGGCCAGATGTCGCTAAAGAATACTTCAT
>NZ_JBFULJ010000712.1:0-1968 GCF_056400385.1 Priestia sp. P5_B4 | reverse complement strand
GCAGAACCGTCTTCAGAAAAGGTGCTTTAAACAGCTCTGCTTTTGCCATAAACGAAATAGGCCTTGGACATGTCACACCTACAGTAGGCGGATCTAAGTTGTCAATATGATTTGAACAAAGCAAAACTCCGCCTTCTGAAGGGATATTTTCTGCACCGATTACTTCATAACGATAAACTGGTGTTAAAATGCCTTTTACAATGGCACGTGCAAACATATAAAAGCTCAAAATCATCCAATCCTTTCTTTTGTAATAGAAAGTATTTTTTCTACAACTCCTTCAATCGATAAAGAAGTTGTATCGATTTCAATTGCATCTTCAGCTTTTTTAAGAGGTGCTACTTCGCGCTCAGAATCCAGCTTGTCTCTGCGGGCAATTTCTTCTTTTAAACGCTCTAAATTTGATTCAAAACCTTTTTTTATGTTTTCGTCATAGCGTCGCTGTGCTCTTTCATCCACAGACGCTAATAAAAAGATTTTAACTTCTGCGTGAGGAAGCACGTGTGTACCGATATCACGTCCGTCCATTACAACGCCTCCATCTTTAGCAAGGCCCTGCTGTCTCGCTACCATCTCTTCACGAACTGCACGATGTTTCGCTACGATGGATACAGAGTTAGTTACTTCTGCTGAACGAATTTCACTTGTAACATTCTGCCCATTTAAGATGACTACCTGTCCCGATTCAGACGGCTTTAAATCGATGACTGTTTCGTTAAGTAAATGCAATAGCTCTTCTTCATTTTGCAAATCTACCTGGTTTTTCTGTGCTTGATACGTTAGAGCACGATACATCGCTCCTGTATCAACATAAATATATGATAAGGTTTCTGCTATAATCTTTGCCACTGTACTTTTCCCAGCAGCTGCAGGACCGTCAATCGCGATTGAAATTTGTTTTTCCATAAGTGCCTCCCTTAATTTCAAAACAGGAACAAACCACTTTCATCTTTTATACAATGAGCCATTTTATATGAAGCGTTTATAAACGAAAAAAAGAGCAGGGGGTCTTCTCCTGCCTGGTGTTCACTGCATGTTTCTTTCCTAGTTATTCTACCATACGTCCGACTACTGGTCGAATGTTTCAATAATTTTATTAAAATTATTTTTGCTAACTCCCTCATACTGAATAACCTTTGAGAAATATGTACTGTGACTGCTAGATAGTAAAATACATTGGGCAATTATTAAAAACACAAATTGAATAACCACTAATTTAATTAAAATTCGTTCTATTCGATTCACCTTTTTTCTCCTTTTGTAAGAAGTAATACCTTTGCTTACAGTTTAGGAAAGAGAAGTTTTTTTTATACGCTAAAGAAGACCTTTTCTTCTTAGGTCGAGCTGACGCTTTAAGGTATAACGAATCATCATTTCTTTCGTTTGTTTTTCCATGTCCATAAATTTAATAGATAGCTGACCTACTTTACAAGAAGTCGGGGCGGTAATTCGTACAACTTCCCCTTTTAATTCAAGATGCTGCAAAGCTCCCTCACGGTTAGGAAGACTTAACCGTACAACAACCGAATCTTTCTCATTAAAAAGCAGCGAGTGATGGAAGGAGCCGGCTATTCCACCTGCACTGATGTTTTTAGTCATGATTTCCATTACATCCTGCTGTTCTTGTTCACTTTCTATCACCGCCTTCACTGTAAGCGGCACACGAAAAAAATTTCTTCTTTGGATAGATTTTAACTTTTTATCGCCCGGGTAAAAGAGCTTCACAACAGGCATGCCTTTTATTTCACGCCCTGTTACTTCAGTTGGAAAAGTATATACATTTTGATCATATCCAATAAACGTAGCAAGCAATTTTGTACCTTTTAGTAAAAAAGCACTTCGCTGCGTTTCTTCATTTAGCGGATAGCTAATATAAATCACGTCTTCCGTAAACTCAACTACTTTACATCGATATGTTTGTTGTAATGTAGACTCTCTATGCCGGCTCTCTAACGTCAACCTCATTCC
>NZ_JBFULJ010000711.1:0-1971 GCF_056400385.1 Priestia sp. P5_B4 | reverse complement strand
TCAATCCTTAGAAACTCTCATCATCTTAAAAAATATCTCGTTTCGTATGCTCATATATCTGAATCATTTGTTTAGCACGATCGTATAAAATTTCGCCGCTGGGTGTGATTTTTAACATTTTAGGTGAACGCAGGAACAGGGAAGTTTGAAATTCTTTTTCAAGATTTTTGATGTGTACGCTTACGCTTGGCTGTGAAATCATTAACTTTTCCGCAGCTTTTGTAAAGCTTTGCTCTTCTACAACAGAAACAAACGTCTTTAACGCATCATAGTACATAGAGTATGGCTCCTTTTATATTAAAAAAATTAATTATAAACATTATAAAACATTACTATTGTAATAACTAGAGGTACTTGGTTAAGACAAACAAAACGAGGTGCTGACTTAAAGGAGTATTTTGGCTTATAACGAAGGCAACACACGCAATTTATTTACAGTTATTTGCATTTATCCTATAAAGCTATTAAATACTTTTTTGTCATCATTTTGTAACAAAAGTAAAAAAAGTACTTGTTTTTTCCAGAAAACATACTATAATATTAACTGTAATACGATCAGTAATACAGTTAATACACCTAGTACACACATCATGATTTTTGGTAGATGAAGGGAGGCAGACTATGTTCGATTTAGATATTCGTAGTCGCAAGCCGATATACGAGCAATTAGTAGATAAATTGAAAGAGCTTATTATTCATGAAGTCTTTAAGGCCGATCAAAAGCTTCCATCTGTTCGGCTGTTAGCAAAAGAATTAACGATTAATCCAAATACAATTCAAAAAGCGTATCGTGAACTAGAACATCAGAATTATATTTATTCAGTTCCAGGCAAAGGAAGTTTTGTAACGCCTCAAGTTGATACACTAAATAACGAGAAGGTGAAAAAGATGAAAGAAGAATTAGTAAAACTGTTGGCAGAAGCTATGTATTTAGGGATGGATAAAGATGAAATTCTATCACTTATTTCACAGGCTGAAAAAGCAGTAAAAGGAGGAAGCGATAGTGATTGAACTGAAGGCGATAAAAAAAGAGTTTGAAGAAATGGAAGCTCTAAGAGACGTCACGCTTTCTATAAAAAAAGGATCTATTTACGGACTGCTTGGCTCGAACGGGGCAGGGAAAACAACGCTATTAAAAATCATTGCAGGTATTTACAAGCAAGATCACGGAAAAATTGCCATAGACGGTGAGGAAGTATTTGAAAACGTTGGCTTAAAAGAACGTCTTATTTTTATGCCAGATTCTCTTTATTTTTTCCCTCAAACAACGATTAAGCAATTAGCGTCTTTTTATAGAAGCGTCTATCCGACTTGGAACGAAGAGCGGTTTCAAAAATTAAAAGAAGCTTTCCCAATTCAATTACATAAAAAAGTACACAGAATGTCCAAGGGAATGCAGCGTCAAGTAGGTTTTTGGTTAGCGCTGTCTGCTATGCCTGATGTACTTATCTTAGATGAGCCGCTCGATGGGTTAGATGCGGTAATGCGTCAAAAAATTAAAAACCTTCTTGTCCAAGACGTGGCAGAACGGGAAATGACGATTTTAATTTCATCACATAACTTACGAGAAGTGGAAGATCTTTGTGATCATGTAGGCATCTTGCATCACGGTCAATTATTAATTGAAAAAGAACTGGATGATTTAAAATCAGACGTGCACAAAATTCAAGTTGCATTTGAAGGAGATGTGCCGCTAGCGCTTTACGACACGCTGGACATTTTATATCAAGAAAAACGAGGAAGCGTCTTGCTTTGTATTGTTCGAGGAAAAGAAAATCACTTAGTCAACAAAGTTCGATCGTATAAGCCTTTAATTTTTGACATCTTGCCACTTACGCTGGAAGAAATCTTTATTTATGAAATGGGGGATGTGGGTTATGCAATCGAAAACATCATCGTTTAACCGCGGCATGTGGATTCAATCCATGAGAAACGTGGGATGGATTGGGCTTGTCTACTTGTTAGTACTAC
>NZ_JBFULJ010000710.1:0-1973 GCF_056400385.1 Priestia sp. P5_B4 | reverse complement strand
GTTGTTCTCCGCATCCATATACTTTCTCTTGTTTATCTGCAGCTACTCGTAACCAAAAACGATTAATGTTCGCATCGTTTTTTTGATATTCTACTTTTAGCCGATTCTCTTCTTCTTTAACTATAAGAGACAGCATGTTATCTCCATTTTTATAGTTGGAGAAATCTATTTTATATGCCCCTTCTATTTCTTCAACAGTTGCGTAGCGAAGAGCTGTACGTTCAGTAACGTAATCTTTAATATCAAAGTTACCTCTATACATTTCAATCGTTTCTTCTCCATAACCAACAAACAGCATTGGTTTTTGTATGGTATGCTGAAGTAGAGTTACACCGTTAAGAGCAACTTCGAATCCATCTTGTAAGATCTCCACATTTACCCCTTTAGTTACGTTTAAGGTACCTGACATTTTTATCTCTCCCATCAATTAATAGATCTTAGTCTTTTGTCTAACATTCATACGCTCTATTGATAAACTTTAATATTTTCTCCTTTTATACCTGGATGTGCACCTTTATTGATTAATTGCTCTCTTTCAGGATGAGCAATTAACCATTTATTTTTCATAAACAATAACTCATCTTCTTTTGTTCTTTTTTGAATATTAGACAATAACGGATCATTCGTTCCTTTAGGTAAAATAACGATTGTTTTAAATCCTTCATTATTTACCTTACAAGGAGCAAAATGTAATGTCGTACTATATAACTCAACTGCTGTTCCTTTAGGTATGAAGAAAGCGATTACATCATTTGAATTAAAAAAGTTATCCTCGACGTCTTGTACCTTTCCTAATAAAAGAACCATATCTGTTATAGCGATGTTGATTTCACTGCTTTTATGATACTCAAGGCCATTTAAGGTTGAATTAGGACCATTACAATATCCAATTTGAATAGGCATATCACCATAAAAAGCTTCTTGAAGTTGGTTCTTAATAATGGTATTTTCCATYTCCGTGACGGATGCTACATATACATTCTGATCTTGAGGAATAGCTAAACTATCCATATATGTTTCTAGTTCACTGAAGTCATATTCGTTTACTGCCTTTCCATAAGGTTTAAATTTGCTGTCCTCTATATGATAGAAAGGCACATGTTTGTTTAAGTCTTTCATGTATTCAAAGCTGCTCAACGTTTTCTTCTCTCCTTTTCTATGTAAAAAGCCCCTCAAAGAAGATAATAAGATTCTAAGAGGCGCCTTTTATAAAATACATATGTTTATTTTAAGACAGGAGCTTCTGTAACTGTATTATCCCAAGCATTACGGAATTTGTTTAATCCATAGTCTGTGAACGCATGCTGGAAGCTTTCTTTATATACATCAAATCCACAGGTCACAATATGCGCTCCAGCTTTTGCCGCATCTACAATTTGTTTACCATTACGTAAAGCAGCAACAATGATTTCTGTGTTGTAATCGTAGTTTTTATAGATATTCACAATATCCTGAATATATTGAGTTGTATCGTCCCCRCTATTTTCTTTCCAACCTACAAATGGAGATACAAATTTAGCACCAATTCTTGCAGGCTGAAGTGCTTGTGATGGCGAGAAGACAAGAGTGACGTTAGTAGAAATACCTTCTTTTTCAAATTCCTTTGCTGCAATTAAACCAGGTTCTGTGCATGGAATTTTAATAACAAAGTTTGACGATAACGTAGCAATCTTTGTCCCTTCTTCTACCATATCCTTGGCATTATCCAAATGAGGATTAATTTCAACTGAAATTGGGAAATTTTCGACTCCTTTAAACTCACTTGCAAATTCATCTAGAACCGTTAAGAATGGCTTGCCGCTGTTCATAATATGACGAGGATTTGTTGTAACTCCATCAATTGCCCAGTTTTCATACGCGTAACGAATTTCCTCTAAAATTGCACTATCTAAAAAATACTTCATCTTTATACCTCCAGTTAAGTGACTATTACCCTTAAAAGATAATAACCTTTATATAATTCATAATAACCT
>NZ_JBFULJ010000709.1:0-1973 GCF_056400385.1 Priestia sp. P5_B4 | reverse complement strand
AAGGAACAATTGCCAGCACCCCTGCGCATGAAACAACGATGCCGAGAAACGGGCTGTTGTATTTTGAAACAAAAAAATCTGGCTGAGACATAAGCTTATGTTGCTTCGCATATCGCCATATTTGCGGGCCAATCCAATACCCTAACACGTAAGCTAAAGAAATATAGGCTAAAATATAAAACGCTGGCCCTCCTTTTCCATATGCCCAAGCGCTTCCTCCTAGAAACGTAAAAGTAGTATAGATTTCACCCGCCATCAAAAAGAAGACAAAAACAGTTCCAAAACCTCTGCCGCCTACGCTCCACTGTTCTAAATCCATTTTTTTGCCCCGCGTAGCTCGAATTCCAAGATAAATAGCTAAAAGTAAAAAACCAAAAATAATAATCAGAGCAGTATTCATTATTTATCTCCTCCTTTAACAGCAGGATCGAGCTTGTACACAATGCCCATAATAAAAGACGTAAGGATTACCCACATAACAATCCAAAAGAGAAAAAAAGGCATCCCTAAAATAAACGGCGTTACTTTGTTAACAAAAGGCAATAAACCTAATATTCCTACAAATGGAAGCAAGCAAAGAAGATAAATTATTTTCATAGAACTCCTCCTTAATCACACGGCTTATCAGTACTTATCTAACACTTTAACTATCTCATTATGTACTTCTCTTATTCTTCTCTTTACACCTCCATTCTTGAGCTAAACGAGACGTTTGGCATAGAAAACCGCCGTTTATTTGTTCCTTAGTATCTTCCATTTGTCCCCATGTGAAAAGGAGTTTGTAAGGCATGCTTACAAGATTTTGAATGCAGCAGAATATAGACAAACAAAAAGAAACGGAACTCAGAGTAAAGGTCTCAGTTCCGTTTCGATTTAGCATTTCTATACTTTATTCTTCTTTTTTCTTTACACCAAGCGAAGAGAGAGCTTGTTTTAAATGTCCAAACGTTTCAATTTTATTAAAACTAATTCCTACATTAACAGCCGTCTGAGCCATGTCAGGACTCACTCCTGACATAATCGCATGGATGCCTAGCAGCTGCAAAATGTTAATCAAATCAAAAAATTTGTGAGCAACATACGTATCTACATAATTTACACCCGATAAGTCAATGACTAGATGCCTTATATGTTTTTCTGCACACTTTTTTGGAACAACCTCGATAATAGAATCACCTTTGATTTCATCAATAAGCCCTACTAAAGGCAAGACCGCGATGTGATCTACAATTGGAATGACAGGAAAACTCGTTTCGTCGATTAGCTCTTGCTGAAGACTTATTTTTTGCCTTGTGATTTTATAATACTGTTCGGAGAATTCATTAAGGAGTTTATCAAAGGTTGTATGATAAACTTCGCTCCAAGACAGTATATCTTCTTTTGTAATAGATGAATGTATCAGACTATATGTTTTGACATACGTCCAAATAATTTTTCTTGTTTTGCTTAGCGCTTCTACTACCTCGTAAATCGGCGTATCAAATTTAATTCTGCTGTTTACTACTTCCGTCGTCCATTTCACCATACGTTGTTTAAAAATCTTTTGATCGTCAAGAAAGCCGCTCGCAATTGTTTCAATCGTATAAAGATGCTGCTCACGCAGCTTTTTCTCAACTGAAGCATCTGCGTCCTTTGAGTAAATCGATCCTTTAATATTACTTCTTTGGCGCAGCCATTCTTCACTGATAGAGGCTGAATTTTCTAAAATATATTCAAAAAGTCGTTGATTTTGTTCACTCACTACTGTTTAACCTCCGTTCACTTTCTCCTTCTGTCCACTTACTTACAAAACGCACCTTATGATAAATTCATGCTTCATATTTTTTCCTCGTCCATCTCTATCATACACGATAACCGCTTTGCATACTTATAGAGAATTAGATATAAACAAGCAGGTGTTTGATTATCTACATAGATAAACTGCCGTGTATAATGCAGCTATCATTTATTTTCACATGAAAGGATGTTAATTG
>NZ_JBFULJ010000708.1:0-1978 GCF_056400385.1 Priestia sp. P5_B4 | reverse complement strand
TTATTTCCTATTTCTACGCGTTTTCCAAACTCAGCTCCTGAAATTCTTTCAAGAGCATGCAAAGGATGAGTTGCTGTATAGATATGTACACCTGGTGCAAGAAAACAATTATCTCCTATTCTTATTTCACATACATCTAAAAGTACGCAATCAAAGTTAGCATAAAAATTTTCTCCAACATGAATGTTAGAACCGTAGTCACAGCGGAAAGTAGGCTCTATGCAAAGAGAATTTCCCGTAGACCCAAACAGTTCTTTTAATAAGTTTGTACGTCTTTCTTCTTCCCTTTCTGTTGTTTGGTTATAAAGCCTTGTTAATCTTCGAGCGTTTTCACGTTCTTTTATTAATTGCGGATCAGCGGAAAGGTATAATTCTCCATCCAGCATTTTTTGTTTTTCTGTTTTCATTTTGCATCCCCTTTTTTGTAGTTCCTTCTCTAACCGATACTGATTTATTCTCTTACACGATATCATGTTTTTAAACCTTTGTCCGGTATTCGCTGAGATTATCACCCACCCGGCAAACATTAGTTAATTTAATAACTCCCGGAAGCTAATTTTTTAATCTTTTTATGTAAAAGGAATAGTAAGAGAAAACTTCATCACATATACTATATAAATTTATATAAAAGGCAGGGATATCATGAAAGCACAGCGCTTGGTAGATGACCGAAAAKGAACATACAGCAAGGAAGTTCAGAAGCACTTTAACCTCAAAATAAATAGAAAAATTTACACACAACCCTCACCGCAATCACCTTCCTCATCCCCTATACAGAAGAAAAATCTTAAATACAAACCTCAACATAAAGTTCTACGCACGTATGATAAAAAAGATAAAACATTAAATGATACACAAGAAAAGCCCATAAAATYTGCAAAAACTAGATTAACTAAATATGAAAAGCTTCTATTAAGCAACCAGCTTTCAGAATCTGCGGCTCTTTACTCACCTTTTGGGTTAGAAGAGCTGGTACGAATGGCTAGTAGAGAGGAGTGAACGATTTGTGTTGTGTGAAAAAGTAATCATTGATACAAACATTTGGGCTTCACATGCGCTTAATTATCCAGAAGTTGTAGAATATATTAATGAACTTATTTCAAATAATGCGGAATTTTTAATGCCTACCGTTGTACAAATGGAACTTCTGTCGCATTGGGAAGTAGAAACAAATCCTCAAGTCAAAGCAGTAAAAAATCATTATATTTACGATATGACAGATAAGATTGTGGACGTTACAAGTGAAATTGCGCAGCTAGCAGCTCAAATTCGCCGAAAAGCTAAAATAGAATCCAATAAAAAAATTAAAGGCCCAGATGCGATGATTGCCGCATCTGCTTTTATACATAATGCAAAACTGATTTCTAACAATAATAAAGATTTTGCTTGGGTTACATTTAATTTCAGCTATCGAGGTCAACCATTATCTTATGTAAATCCTATTAAAGATACGATTGCTTATGCTTCTTTTATTAAAAGCTTTGAACATCCCACCCTTCCCGATGCTGATAACTTACAAGAAAACGAGAAGGAAAGCTAATTTGCTTTTATTTTCAAAATAATCCTCGTCTCCCTCCTTTTTCAAATTAAAAGTTTGACGGGTACATACTCCAATTCTTTCTATAATGAATACAGTAAAAAGCATAAAAACTTAGGCGGTGAAAAGAGTGAATTATCAATATTACCCGGAACAACCTTTAGAAGAGTATCAATATGGCTATGATTATTATTCGAATCCTCATGAAACTGACGAAAGATTCCCATATGGTTATTATCCATATCCTCGCCCACGTCCATTTTATCCTTCCCCTTATCCTCGTCCTATTTATTACCACCCCCCTTACTTTTACCCTCGTCCTCGTCCATTTTACCCACACCCAGTGTATTGGAGATAAAAAAAGAAGAGCGATCAGCTCTTCTTTTTTGTTTCTTGATATTTAGACATCTCTTCTTGAATAATGGTCACAAACGCTTCATT
>NZ_JBFULJ010000707.1:0-1983 GCF_056400385.1 Priestia sp. P5_B4 | reverse complement strand
GAACATATGATGTGACAAAGGAAAAGGAGTTGACGAAATATGCATCAAGGACAGCAACATTATATTCCATGGGAACAATGGCATCATCAGCATCCTCAAGGCACGTGGAATCAATGGCATCAGCAACATCCTCATGTACCGTGGGAGCAGTGGCATAAACAGTATCCGCACGGCACATGGAATCAATGGCATCAACAACATCCATACACACCATGGAATCAGTGGCATCATCAGTATCCGCACGGTACGTGGAATCAGTGGCATCAGCAAAATCCATATGTGCCATGGAATCAGTGGCACCAGCAGCATCCACACAGTTCGTGGAATCAATGGCATAATATTTATCATCAAAGCTAATCAGCTTTTTACCATAAAAGGTCCGGTTCTCCTTGGGAACTGGATCTTTTGTGTATAGACGTGAATGATGCAGTAAGCTTGATTTTCAAAGCTGTATACGAGCGACGATGATGAAGAATATGTTTGGTCAATAGGGTAGGGGGTACATATATAAAGCGAGTTAAAGACCAACATTCATAATGCCTAAGCTATATAAAATGGACTAGTTCGAGGTAAAGTAACTATGTAAATGAGCAAAATTAAATATAATTTTCTCGCTTGACAATATACCTATAGGGGTATAATATAGAGCATGTAAACAACATTAATTCAATAGCAAGGCGGTGATTGTTATGCTGCTATATAGCAGTGTTGTTGCTTGCTATTTTATTTATTGCATACAGACGTTATTATCCCGTTAAAGGAATACAGTGCATACGTGAATCTGAAGCAAAAGAACTTGGGCGAACGGTTGTAGATATTCGTCATTACCATGAAGTTCGCGATTCTATTGGTATAGTTATTCCGCATGCGTATCTAAAACGCTTTTATTCAGAAATTCCACAGGGCAGTGTTCATCTGATTGCCGGAGATAGAGTGGAGTTAAATTTGGGCGTAAGGTTCTTACGAAAAAAAGGTTTTGAAGTACGCAGCTATGAGTTAGCAGCATGTAAGTGTAAAAGTAAAGGAAAGAAAGGGGTATTTGATTATGGAGTATAACCAACAGGTGAAAAATCGCCTGCGCCGAATTGAAGGGCAGCTAAAAGGCGTGCTTAGCATGATGGAGCAAGGAAAAGACTGCCGAGACGTCGTGACTCAATTATCTGCTGCAAGAAGTGCCATTGATCGCACAATGGGAGTTATTGTGAGCAGCAATCTTGAACAGTGCGTCAGAGAAAGCCTGGAGCAAGGAGAGCCAACGGAAGGTTTAGTGAAAGAAGCTGTACAGCTGTTAGTGAAAAGTCGTTAATCATTGTCACCTTGTTTAAGGTTGACGAATATCATTATTTAGTATAATATACCCTTACAGGTATACGTATATAAAAAGGAGAGAGAAATACGATGAAAATTGATCATGTCTTAGATGCAAAAGGATTAGCTTGTCCAATGCCAATCGTAAAAACAAAAAAAGCAATGGATACTTTAACAACAGGTCAAGTATTAGAAGTGCAAACGACAGATAAAGGTGCTAAAAGTGATTTAACAGCTTGGGCAAAATCAACAGGACACGAGCTTATTGGTTTTAAAGAAGAAGGCAGTACATTTATCTTTTACATTCAAAAAGGCTAATTTTTTTTAAAATCAAATATACCCCATAGGGTAATAGGAGGAACAACATGACTGAACAAAAGAAACGAACAACAATTGTATTATTTAGCGGTGATTATGACAAAACGATGGCAGCTTATATTATTGCCAACGGAGCGGCTGCTTATGACCATGAAGTGACGATATTCCATACGTTTTGGGGATTGAATGCGCTTCGTAAAGAAGAAATGGTGCCGGTGAAAAAAGGATTTTCAGAAAAGATGTTTGGCAAAATGATGCCGCGCGGTGCGGATAAAATGGGCTTATCTAAAATGAACTTTGCAGGTATGGGACCTAAAATGATTAAAAACGTAATGAAAAAGCATAATGCTCTAACGC
>NZ_JBFULJ010000706.1:0-1985 GCF_056400385.1 Priestia sp. P5_B4 | reverse complement strand
ATACGAAACTATGCAAGTAGGTTTGCCAAAAGGGTCATACTATATTGCGGTAGAACGTTATAGCTATGCGACAGATGAACCCTATGAAATAAAAACATCATTTTCATCAAGTAATAACTATGAAAAAGAATTTAACAATAGCTTAACTACAGCTAATTCTATTAGTCTTAACCAGGTATACAAAGGTACAATCAGTTCTGAAGGGGATACTGATGTTTATAAAGTAGTAGTACCCAACGATGGAAATGTGACATTAGCAATGAAACAGCAAGAGGGGGCAAGCTGGCAAGCTAAAATTCAAAACAGCGGTGGGTATGTATATAAAGAACTTGTAACAAATAACGACGAATTAGTTTCAGGAAATGCCTCAGTTCAAACCTGGTTGAAAAAAGGAACTTACTTTGTTGTTATTACAGATTATTATGGCAATGCAGAACATAAGCCTTATCAATTTATTACATCTATGAAATCCTCTGCTTTAAAATCATCTCAAATTAAAGTCACAAACAATAAAGGAAAAGATGACGTAATTGCAGTTTCGGGCATTGTTAAAGGTGATATCGTTAGAGTGTACAATGAGAACTCAAAAGGAACAATTCTTGCATCTAAAACATCAACAGGAACATTGGTTACGCTTACAGCGAAGCAAATCGGTCAAAAAGCAGGAAAAGTGTATGTAACAGTTATGCGCCCAGGAATGGGTGAAAGTGATCGCGTAGCAGCCTCATTCTCAGGGGAGCAGTCTAATTCATTACAGTCATCACAAGTGAAAGTAACGAACAATAAAGGAAAAGATGATGTAATTGCGGTGAGTGGAATTACTAAAGGTGACATGATCAAAGTATATAGTTTAAGCTCAAAAGGAACAGTTCTTGCATCTAAAACATCAACAGGAACGTCGCTTACGCTTACAACGAAGCAAGTTGGTCAAAAGGCAGGGCAAGTGTATGTGAGCATCACACGTTCAGGTATGACGGAAAGCGCACGCACAACTGTGTCATTCGCTGGGGAACAATCCAATGCGTTGCAATCATCACAAGTGAAAGTCATTAACAATAAAGGAAAAGCAGATAGTGTAACCGTAAGTAAAATTGCTAAAGGTGATGTTATCAAAGTATATAATGCGAGTTCAAAAGGAACGCTGCTTGCAAGCAAGCAATCAGAGGGATCATCAACAGTATTATCAATTAAGCAGCTTGGCTCAAAAGCGGGAAAAGTATACGTGACAATTACCAATCCAGGTATGAGTGAAAGCATACGAACAGCGGTTAGCTATAATGCTGAAAGATAACTAAGCAAAAAAGCGAAATGCTTCGGCATTTCGCTTTTTTGTTTAAGTTTAGTAAAAAAACCTTGATTATTTTTTAACTTGTACGTTCGTTCGCTTTCCGTTTTTTAAAACAATCGTATAAATGTCAGCTGAAGGAGTACTCTTAACGGTATAATTTTGAACTCCATTGTTAGTATTAGTGTTAATAATGAACTTGTATTCAGCATTTTTTTGATTGCTATTCGTAAACTGAAGCTGAGTAATTGGCAGCTTTTTATTAAATTCTAATGATTGCCATCCAGCAATAGGAGAAGCAGAACCTTTATAATTTTTGATGGTGCTCATTTTTGTAAGCTGAATTAGTTCAATTTGCTGTTGATCAAGTTTGCTGGTAAGAGTAAACACTCTGCTTGCAGATTTTTTTACATCTACGTCTTTTCCGATATTAAATATATCCGTGTATGTATGATTTTTGTTTGATTCCATTACATCACGCACAAGAATGCTGTTTGTGTTTTTTAGATAAACAAGCGTTCTGCTTACTTTTACTCCTTTATATAGCTCATGGCTCCCAGTTACATAACTGTACGTTTTATTTATTTCGGAAGAACTAATTTTAGATTTGTTGACTTGATCCTTGGTTACAGGAAAGGATTTTTTATCTACAGTTACGGTATTGTGAGCTAAGGTACCTTTAAAGTATTCTCTGTAAGGA
>NZ_JBFULJ010000705.1:0-1986 GCF_056400385.1 Priestia sp. P5_B4 | reverse complement strand
CTGTAGGATTTTGAAAATCAGGAATCGTATAAATAAATTTAGCCTGTGGATTTTCCTGAAGCTTTTTCTCTAGCTCTTCCATAATCATTCCGTCTTCGTCCATGTCTACTTCTACAAACGTCGCATTGTAGGATTTAAATACGTTAATGGCTGCTAGGTACGTTGGGCTTTCACAGATTACCACGTCTCCGTCATTAAGAAACAGTCTTCCGGTCAGATCGATTGCCTGCTGAGATCCGGACGTAATTAAAATGTTCGAAACCGTGGACTCAATGCCGATGTCCTGCATTCGTTTAGAAATTGCTTCTCGTAAAGGGATATACCCCTCTGTTGTACTATATTGAAGCGAAGCGGCTCCGTCTTCATTTAATACGGCGCGGCACGCATCGTTCATTGCTTCAACGGGAAATAGCTCCGGCGCTGGAAGTCCTCCTGCAAACGAAATGACTTCTGGTCGTTCCGTTACTTTTAAGATTTCACGCGTTTCAGAGGATTTTACAAGACTAGTTCGTTGGGCAAATTTATCTTTCATTGATGATCATTCCTTTTCTAGATTTTAAACTTTTAATAACGAGTTAATTATTCGAATAGTCAGAAAAATTAAAACAAAAGCCCTCCCTATGAGCTCAGGCTTCTTTTAAGCCTTGGAAGATGCCTTTTTAATAGACAACCAGCATCTGCTTGCTCTCTGACTCTTCATTTCTTCTTGATGTCACATTCTCCTTTCCGTACATATTTTTCTTATTCACTATTTGTAATACAAATCAAAGGTCGTACGATAAATATGGCCTTGTATTTAATGTATGTTAAAAAGGATAACATAAAAATCAAATAAATAAACAATAAATTCTATAAATTCTTAATTTTTTATGCAAATATATTTATCTTAGTAAACTATTTTGTAAGATTCCTTCCCTTTTCATTGACCTACCGTGCAAAACCCTTTATAATCCTTATTAACTCGATAAGATTTAAAGGTTTTAGTACAGGAGTGATGAAAAGTGAAATGGCTTCATTTGCTGTTTAATGAACGATGCCCTAAATGCAAGCAAGTGTTAAATACATCAAAATCCAATGCGCTTCGCTCTACTGTTGTAAAAGTATGTCCGTCGAACCACTATCAAAAAGAATTTCACCCTGCGCTTGAAGCGTTTGTGGAAAGTCATGAACTGCTATAAAAAAAGCTAAAGCTATGGGAWCCCATAGCTTTAGCTTTTTTTATAGCAGCCCCCACCAAATCTTAATTGCCGTTGTTAAAATTAAACCGGCAAGGATCCACTGAAGCACTTTTGTATTCATTTTCTGCCCCGCTTTTGCACCGATTGGAGAGGCAATCAGGCTTGCCGCCACTAAAATAAGTGCAGGTATAAATGGGATTTGATGCGTTATCAGCTTTCCAACCGTCGAACCAATGGAAGAAATAAAGGTAACGGCTAGTGAAGTTGCGATGGTAATTCGAGTTGGGATTTTAAGCACCACGAGCATCACAGGAACTAAAATAAAGGCTCCTCCTGCTCCTAACACGCCTGCTACGGCTCCGATAAGCAGTGATAAAATAGAAGCTAACCCTTTATTGAATTGAAGTTCTCCTTCTTTTATCTCATCTAAATTTTTCTTTGGAATAAACATCATAACAACCGCAATAAGAGCTAAAACTCCATATACAACATTTAATCCTTGTTCATTCATATAATGTGAGCTGTAGCTTCCAAGCATGCTGCCGATTAGAATATTGCTGCCCATATATAAAATTAATGATTTGTTTAAAAATCCGCTTTTTCGATACGCCCATACGCCGCCTATTGTCGCAAAGAACACTTGAACAGCTCCTGCACCTGAGACTTGATGAGCCGTTAATGCTCCTACTCCTACTAATGGAGGAATATATAACAGCATCGGATAATTAATAACAGACCCGCCAATACCGACCATACCGGAAATAAACGACCCAATAAATCCAATAAGAAAAAGCGTGATGATAAATGT
>NZ_JBFULJ010000704.1:0-1987 GCF_056400385.1 Priestia sp. P5_B4 | reverse complement strand
TTGTAACCTAATAAATCTATCCCTCCAGGAAACCGTAAAGTAAGAGCCCAATAACATTCCTATTGATGCAATTAATCTATAAAGTCCATAATACTTTTCTCCATTCTCCACAGTTGCATTTAAAAGTGGTACAAGTAGAACATCGGTAAGACTTAAACATCCCCAAACCAAAAACGACCCAAAAACTAAATATTTCAGTGTTTGATGACCCCATAAATAAGAAAAACTTGCAGCTAATCCTTTTTTATTCAGTAATCTCTGTTCTTCATTAGAAGAAGGCTCCCCTTCTGAATTATCTTCGTCCACATTTTCTGTTGGCAATGAAATCCAAGCTATAATTCCCGCAATGAAAAAGGTAAGTGCATTGAATGCTAGTAGCCACACGACTCCACCAGTTAGCAAACCGACTGCAGCAAGAAGAGCTCCAATTACTCTTGCCAAACTATTTAAAACCCCCATAAATCCGTTGGCAAGTGGTAATTGATCCTTTTTAACAAGTCCTGGTATACTAGCTGATAGAGCTGGACGATACGGTAAATMTACAATTCCCATTAAAAGAGACATGATTAAAATTATTGATGTATTTTCAGAATTTATGGCCATTAGAGAACTAAATATAGCCAGAAGAATGTTAATTATAGTGGTAATATATCGACGAGAATAACGATCAGCAATACTACCAGCAAGTGAAAACAAAACAAATTGAGGTGCAAAGCGAATAAGTAGAAATGCGCTATAAACTATTATTGATTGAGTTAATGTAAAGACATAAGCAGCCAAAGCTATTCCTTGAGCCATATTTCCGAGTGAAGAAATAGCTTCCGAAACGCTGACTAACGCAAAGTTTCTTTGCTTGAAAAGAGGTTTAAATTTAGTGAATGGTAATTTAAGCGACAACAAAAATCCCCCTAAAAAAACTAATAGTTCATTTCATAGTTGAGAAATGTTAACTAGTAAGATTTTGTTCCATCTCTTTTACTAATGAAATACCTTCGGAAGTTAGATTAGCATTTTCAGTTATAATTAATAGTCCCTTTTCTAATTCTTTAGTTATTCTATCTATTTCTTTTAATGCAATAGTTTTAAAAGGACTATTGTCCTTAGTTAAAAAACGATAAAACTTTAAAAGACGAGAATGTACGAAGCATCCATGATAAATACCATAAAGGGGCCTCAATTCGTCACGCCACGGTGAAGGATAGATAGCCTTCATATCATCAATTAAATGTGGACGAGCACACATCAAAGTATTTAGCCTGATATGACTTGCTTCATGAATAAGCCATTCTGCAGCATTAATCAAAGGTCGTTTCAAATGGGAGGCAAAAATAACACCATGTACACGAAAATCTGAAAAGAAAGGCAACCCTGGTGGTTTAAAAAATACAATATGTTTTACATTTTCTTTTATTTCAGTATGCATTTCTGGCCAACAAGTTTCTACCAACTCTAATGCTTCAGTAAAAAGTACAGAAATATCCTCTGATATTTCCTCGATTAATTCCATTTTATCCATCCGCAACTCAGACGGTGTAATTATATCTAGGTAACTGCTAGTCCATAAAGTTTGATTACAAAAAAAAGGATAATAATCTATCGTATTCCCTAATTCCCTACTTTTCCATGACTTATAGAACGTATCATTTGTTATAAAGAGAGTATCTTCTTTAATAGATATGTTAACTGCTGATAATCCTGAAAAATCGACATTAAGTTTTTTCTTATTATACAAGTTTAAATTGTTAACCAGTTCGTTACTTATTAAGCAAGTGAAAGGAGGAATTTCAGGAACTATATTGAATTTCAACCAAATATTTATGCATAGATAAATGAATCCTTTAAATCTCCATTCATCTTGCTTTTCACAATTTTTTTCTAATACTGTTTTTGCATTCTCAATCCATAGATATACTGATGGATGGTTTAAAATAATATCTCTACCCCTTGTATCAAGATTGGTCAAAGATTTAAGTGCATTGGATAACCA
>NZ_JBFULJ010000703.1:0-1992 GCF_056400385.1 Priestia sp. P5_B4 | reverse complement strand
GAGCTGTACCAATGGCTGCTAGCACGTTAGCAATGTTGTAATCGCCATATACAGGCACTGCTACTTTGTATGACTGTCCTTTATACAGTAAATCAAAGAAAGAGCCCCCTTCTTTGACAGTAATATTTTTTGCTTGCAGAGTGGCCTCCGCATTATTTAATAAGCTATACGTGACTTTAGGTCCTTTAAATAGCCTGCTTAAGTCTTTACCCATGTCCTGATCATCTATATTAATAACGGCATGTTTTGCCTGCTGAAATAATTTCATCTTGCACTTTTTATAGTGTTCAAACGTTTTATGATACTCTAAATGCTCTTCTGAAAGATTTGTATGAATGGCTACATCAAAATAAATATTTTCTACTCGCTGCTGATCAATCGCAATTGAAGATACTTCCATCACTGCCGCTTCATCGCCTCTTGTATACAATTCATAAAAAATTTTATGCAAGTCTATCGATTCAGGTGTTGTAGGCGTACTTTTTTTATAAACTAACTTCTTCTTTGATGACCAAATGCCGGTCGTGCCAATCGATCCTGTCGGCAATTTTAAAAGAGTTAAAAGCGACCTTACGTAAGCTGCTACGGTTGTTTTACCATTTGTACCTGTAACGCCAATTGTCTCAATCTTTTCATCCGTATAATCAAAATACATTTTAGAAAAAGACGCCATTACTTTGCGAACGTCGTCAACAGCTAAAAACGTACAGTGAGAATACTGAGTGCTTAAAAGACGCAGCTCCTCAATGCTTGTCCCAAAGACTGCTACGGCTCCTCTAGCTATAGCTTCTTTAATATATTGATGTCCATCTTCATTTTCACCTTTTATACTAAAAAATACTGATCCGTCGTGAACCTGCTTTGAATGATATGTCAGATGGTTGATCGTTTGAGATGCAGGCCCAAAAATATGTTTAATTGATAAGTTCATTAATGTATCAAAGTGGATGTTCATAGCTATTCCTCACAGTGTATAAATTTTATTTTTAATATGTTCTAAAATCCCTTAAATACTCTTTGAAGGATATTTTTTCTTTATTTCCATTTATAAAGAACTTTCTACAATTCAATCTTTTTATTTTGCTTTCATRTGTAGAACGAAAATAAAGAAAAGACGGATCACTAATTTTTAAAACTAAAAGCATGTAAAATATGGATGAACTATGTATATCATACCAGCAACAAATGCGAAGTATTGTAGTAAAATATTCCCCCTATACGTGCAAAACGAAACCATTCTTTAAAATAAAATAATTTCATAAAGTAAGTTGAATCATGATAAATACTTGAACGTGGAGTAAGAAAGATTACTGTATTAATCAGTGCCTTCCTTTGCAAAATAACAAAGAAAAGATCATAATAAAACATGCGCATAACAGCGTGAATGACTCTGTTTTGAAAGGATGGACTACAGCAAATGACGCGTTCTCTTTTAGCGATTGAACCACTTCCTCTTTTATTTTATCAACAGCCTACACTTGAATTAGCTCAGTCGCTGTTAGGATGTCTTCTTGTTCACGAAACGGCAGAAGGAACTGCATCTGGTTTTATTGTAGAAACTGAKGCTTATAAAGGGCCTTTCGACCGAGCAGCTCATAGCTTTAATAACCGGCGCACAAAAAGAACGGAGGTAATGTTCGGTCCTCCTGGTCATGCCTATACGCATACAATGCATACACATTGTTTACTCAATGTTGTAAGCAGCGACATCAATTGTCCAGAAGGCGTCCTCATTCGAGCTATTGAGCCATTTAGCGGAAAAAATTTGATGAAAAATAGACGTCGAGGGATGGAAGACGAAACAAATTGGACAAACGGTCCTGGGAAACTAACAAAAGCACTAGGGGTTTCAATGGATTTGTACGGTCATGATTTAACCAGCCCTCCTCTTTATATTGCTCGTGGCTTCACTCCTTCAGAGTTTTCCGCCGGACCTCGCGTTGGCATTGATAATTCTGGTGAAGCGAAGGATTATCCTTGGCGCTTTTGGAT
>NZ_JBFULJ010000702.1:0-1995 GCF_056400385.1 Priestia sp. P5_B4 | reverse complement strand
ACCCATTTATGGAGGGCAGGATATTAATCGTCARATCAAAGCCCTTAARAAYAGACCRCATATTATYTCRGCAACYCCWGGACGYCTTAWGGACCATATGAAAAGAAGAACCATYCGTTTAARTCATATTCGTACRGCTGTTCTGGATGAAGCAGATGAGATGTTAAAYATGGGYTTTATTGAAGATATCCAAACGATTCTTGGTGGMATCTCTTCTCCCCAYCAAACCTTRCTATTTTCAGCAACCATGTCGAAGCAAGTACAAAGTYTRGCSCAGAAATTTATGAACRMTCCTGAACTYGTAAAAGTAAAARCGAAGGAGTTAACRGTAAAGAAYATYGAGCARCRWTATRTRGAAATTYCWGAGAATCGAAAATTTGATGTTCTTTGYAATCTYGTAGATCTTCAATCACCAGACCTTGCTATTGTGTTTGGACGMACAAAAAAACGTGTGGATGAACTTGCTGAAGGGCTAAAAAARCGTGGRTATGCAGCAGAAGGCATTCAYGGAGAYCTKACCCAATCMAAACGTGCCGATGTGATTCGTCAATTCAAGGATCATACGATTGAGATTATGGTCGCAACCGACGTTGCAGCAAGGGGACTTGATATTACAGGTGTTAGTCATGTCTATAATTTTGATATTCCTCAGGATCCTGAAAGCTATGTTCATCGTATTGGTCGAACAGGACGGGCAGGTACTAAGGGATTGGCGGTTACATTTATAACCTCGAGAGAACGTCATCACTTAAAAGTGATTGAAAATGTCACAAAAACAAGAATGTCTAGACAATCACCTCCTACTTCTAGTGAAGTAATGGCAGGACATCAGGAAGCAATCATACACCGCGTTTTGAACACCATCGACAAGAGAGAGTTCGGGGAATATAAACCTGTGGCGGAAAAGTTATTAGAAGAAGTGGATTCTGTTACCTTATTGTCAGCTACTTTAAAGCTCTTAACAAAAGAATCGAATATGGCTCCTGTCCAATTAACTGAAGTGGCACCACTTCGTAATGAAAAGGCAAAAACGGAGCGTAAGAGAAGTAAAGGCAGAAAAGAAACAGTATGGCGTGAAAAAAAGTATAGAAAATAATCCCTTACTGTTTTATGACTATGTAGTTCATTAGTAGATATTGAGATTTATCACACTGTAAGGTGTCAAAATACAACTATCCCTTTGTGAACCAACTATCGAAGAAAGGTCGCTTATTTTTTTAACACATATACCAGAAAACCTATACGAATTGATGTAAGCCTTTCTCAGCTTCATTATAAGAATCACACGGAAACTTTAATTGTTAATCCTTATGATTGTGGAGAACTAAAAAAATATCAGGCAAAAGAACTGGGTAAAAATAAAGAATCTTAGGAGATTTAAATTATGCCTTAAGATAAATTTTATTATTTCTGATATGAGAGAGGATGAGGGCTATGAGCGTAAAACTATTTAGTAATGGAGAAATAGTAAACATAAGAGTATCGAATGAATTAGTGATAATCTTAAAAAGTCATTATGTAAAAAACATGAAAAGATACTCTTATACTGTCAATAAATATCCAAGTACTTTTTTCTTTGAAGAAGAATTAATGAAGCAAGAATAATAAGTAGATAAAGAGGTGCTACACCTATGCTTAAATTTAAAGTTRTTTTTGAATTTATAAATGGCAGGACAAAGGAATTAAAATTTGAAGCCACMTCAAAGAAAGAAGTYATTAGTCATATAACAAAAYATGAAARATTYRTTTCGAATGAAAAAGAGCTAGTGCAYAKCAATTTAAATAATGTGGTRCAGTTTATRGTTACAGAAGAAAAATAAGAATAATAAAAATAGGCATCTATTAATTGGGGTGCTTTTTATTTTGATAGAAATACTGATTTAAGAAATAAGCAACACTATAAGGTTTAGAGCTTTTTGATTCCATGACGTGTCATCAGTGTCCTTTTTTATTTTGAGAAAACAGGGAATTTTTTAAGACTCGTCGTATTAATAT
>NZ_JBFULJ010000701.1:0-1999 GCF_056400385.1 Priestia sp. P5_B4 | reverse complement strand
GGTTTCATGTGTGTAGTTGCTTCTAGCTGTTGATTGAATCGATGTAGTTATGTCTCACTCTCTTTTGATACAGGTAAGTCGAAGTCTGAACGTTGACTTCACTTCAAAGTAAATAACAGCATTTTTATGCTGAAATTGCTATAATATACAAGCCGGTACATATACTAAGGCGACTGAAAATAAAGGAGTTTTGATTAATGACAAAAATAAAATTAATTTCACATAACGATTTAGACGGGGTAAGTCCAGCACTATTGGGTCGGTTAGCGTTTGGCGATGATAACTTTGATTACAGCACGGTAAGCATTGGCCGCATCAATGACACAGTGACACATTTTATTGAAGAAGAAAACGATGGAGACACAGCTTTATACATAACGGATATTAGCGTAAATGAGGAGGTCGCGGAAAAATTAAATGAGCTGGTAAAAAAAGGCCAGAAAATCACTCTTATTGACCATCATATCTCTGCTCTTCCACTAGCTAAGAAATACGATTGGGTTCATGTTATTGCAGAAGACGAAAACGGTAAAAAGACGGCAGCTACATCTCTTTTCTACGACTACTTAGTGCGCAACAACATGCTCCAAAAAACGGCGTTGCTTGATGAGTACGTAGAACTTGTGCGCTTATTTGATACGTGGGACTGGTTCCATGAAAATAACTTGAAAGCAAAGCGCCTTAATCACCTATATTATCTAATCCCGCATGAAGAATTTAAAGAAACCATTCTAGAAACGCTTCGTGAATCGTACCATACTGAAAAGCAAGAATTTACGTTTACGGACAAACACGAAATTTTACTAGAAGCAGAAGAAAAGAAGATTGAAAAATACATTTATGATAAACAAAAACAAATCATAAAAGAAAGGGTTGAAATTKATAACACAGCGTACAACGCAGGGATTGTATTCGCAGATACATATCAGTCTGAGCTAGGAAATGCACTGTGTCTAGAAAACGAAGATATCGACTTTTCCGTTATGGTGGACATGGGACGCCAAAAGATTGGGTTCCGTGCAGTAAAAGACGAAATCAACTTAGCAGAAATTGTTGGGCACCTTGGAGGTGGAGGTCACCCAAAAGCTTCTGGATGCAAATTAACGGCTGAAACGTTTGCTCTTTTCGTCACGGATCACTTGTTTAAAGACGAAGAAAAAAGTGAATAAAGCGTATAAGGAGGAGATGATATGTCGTTTAAAGATTTAGTTGTTATTGTCACCGGAGCTGCGAACGGAATAGGTAAAGATGTATCCCGCGCATACGCGAAACAAGGAGCAAAAGTGGTATTGGCAGATGTGGACGAAACTGAAGGAGAGCGTCACGCAGAAGCTATTCAAAGACAAGGCGGAGAAGCCATTTTTGTGAAAACAGACGTCCGAAAAGAAGGCGACATTTTAAATCTCGTTGAAAAAACGGTCAGTACGTATGAAACGATACATATTTTGATTAATAATGCAGGCGTTTCCCGCTGGAAATCACCGTATGAGCTAACCATTGATGAATGGGATGACATTATCAGTACGAACCTGCGCAGCGTGTTTCTATGCTCTCGCGAAGCAGCTAAGGTGATGAGAAAAAACGAAAGCGGAGGCTCCATTGTAAACTTAGCTTCTACGAGAGCTACAATGTCTGAACCTCACACAGAAGCCTATGCGGCTACAAAAGGAGGAATCGTTGCTTTAACTCATGCACTTGCCATTTCACTTGGTGATGACAACATCACAGTAAATGCTATTTCTCCAGGATGGATTGAGACATCTGACTACGATGGCCTTCGTGAAATCGATCATACGCAGCATCCGTCTA
The DNA here is from genome assembly GCF_056400385.1 of Priestia sp. P5_B4. Classification (NCBI taxonomy): domain Bacteria; kingdom Bacillati; phylum Bacillota; class Bacilli; order Caryophanales; family Bacillaceae; genus Priestia; species Priestia sp. P5_B4. The sequence continues at coordinate 190 of NZ_JBFULJ010000701.1, read as the reverse complement.
ATCGGGTGGGAACGCCAGCCGATATCTCAAGAGCGTGTATGTATTTAACAAACGTTGAAAATGATTTTGTAACAGGAGCTAACCTCGTAGTAGACGGGGGAATGACGCGAAAGATGATTTATGAACATTAAGCATTAAGCATCTACGAAAAAAGACTGCCGTATTTAGCAGTCTTTTTTCATACAATCAT
>NZ_JBFULJ010000700.1:0-2001 GCF_056400385.1 Priestia sp. P5_B4 | reverse complement strand
ATATCAGCTTCTAAATGATTTTTTGACAAATCATACAAAGTGCCTGTCCCTTTAAAATACCCACTAAAGGAATACCATAATTGGATGTAATGAACGTATGCATCTTCTCCATCTGTAAACCCTTCAAAGTTTATTGCCACTTGGGAACGATATTCTTTTTCTAAACACTGCTCCGAACTTAGATTTGGCAGTTGGTCGCCATCAATATCCCGACACACCCATATTTTTAAGTTCTGCTTATCCTCACGTTCAAATTTATTTCTATATTTGTGCTGAAGACTTTTGCAGTATGCCTCTCCTACTTCTTCCAACTTCACTATATCTCTTTTTAAATTCTCATTTATTTCACTCTCAGGGACTAAAATATATTTGTCATCTGTTTCCTGATCCTGTTTATCCATAAATAGCTTTTTTAATTTATCAAACAAGCTTTTCCCACCTATCTAAAAAAATAACACAAGCATGTTAAATTAGACTAAAGAAATCTTATTTCCTTCTCTGAGCTCTAGTCGTCATAACTAATAGGATATCAGCTACTTCCTTACAAGTAGATTCTTTTACTGGAGTGCTGATTTTCTGACATACTTGTAATTCAATATTTTTTACATCGAACACATGTGTTAAAGTGTAAAGTAGTGAAGCGAAAGGAGTAAAAACAACATGGCTCAACGAATCGTCAATATGTTTTTATCTGTCTTAGCTGCTTATGGAACGTTAATTTTAACCAAAAACATGAGCATTGCAGATAATATCTTTGTGACACAGATTGTTCGTCTGATCATTTGTGTTGTAGCTGTTATCATTGTAACAGGAATTACTACATACATTTTCAGAAATAAATCTTCTAGTAAATAAAAGGGCAGCTATTTAAATAGCTGCCCTTTTTATTTTCCTTAATTCCTATTTTATTTCACCCTATTAAGGTCATGCATACTTTTACGCGTTTAAAGCACGCACAAATTCTTTTGCGAGGCTGATAGTAGACTGTGGATTTTGTCCTGTTAAAAGCTTTCCGTCTACTTCGATATGATCGCTCCAATTATCTTTTGCAATAAACTCAGCGCCTAGCTCACGAAGCTTTGTTTCAAGAAGAAACGGCATGTATTTATCTAACGTTGTATCTTTCTCTTCTGAATCAGTAAACGCTGTAATACGTTTACCCTTTACAATCGGCTCACCGTTTTTAAGCTTTCCGCCTACAAGAGCTGCCGGTCCATGGCATACTGCTGCAATCAGCTTGTCGTCTTCAGCAAACTCTGTTAACAAACGGTGTAAGTGCGTATCGTCTGGAAAGTCAAACATTGTTCCGTGCCCTCCAGGTACAAACATGCCTGCAAAGTCTTGTGAACTTACTTCAGCTAATGATTTTGTATTCTCTAAAAGTTTTCCTGCTTCTTTGTCTTCGTCCGTCACATCATCTGTTAAGCTGTTAGGATCCACAGGTGATTTTCCGCTTTTTGGACTTGCTACGACTACTTCGTATCCTTCTTTCTTAAATTCTAAATATGCTTCAGAGAATTCTGTAAGCCAAATTCCAGCAAGTTCTCCGTTTTCCATTGTATGTCCATTTGTAACAACCATTAAAATTTTTGAATTTCCTGTCATGATTTACTCATTCCTTTTTCATTTATTATTTATTATTTACATACATTACATGTATCTTTAATAATTCATTTATCTCTTTGAATATGTTCCCCGGTATTATTTGATGAAAACATGGTAACTTTTTCTTAATAATAAAAAGAACAGGTAAAAACAACGGGTAAATTATACGAAGAAATAGACGTTTTTTTTATAGTTTGGAGATTATACAGGGCAGATTTTTTATATACAGTGTGACAATTCTTCACTTTAAATATTTTTGTTCTTTGACATATACATCCAATTTGATTAATATCAAATTAGATGTATATCGAATTAGAGGAAGAAGGTAGTAAGCTATGCAATTAGATAAGTTGGTGAATTATCATAAAGCCGTTGGTGATCCTACCAGGATTAGAA
>NZ_JBFULJ010000699.1:0-2008 GCF_056400385.1 Priestia sp. P5_B4 | reverse complement strand
ATTATATGCTACTGATTGGACGTATTCTTGCTGCTGCGAGCGGTTCTTTTATCATTGTATTATCTACCACGATGGCTTCTAGAATGGTAAAATCTGAATACCAAGGCAGAGCAATTGGCATCGTATTTATGGGAATAAGCGGCTCACTTGTTTTAGGCATTCCTCTTGGTATTTTGATTGGAAATGCGCTTGGCTGGCGTCAAGTATTTGTTATGATTGCAATTTTGACTGCGATTATTATGATTACCGTTTGGTTTACAATGGAGCGTCTAGCTCCTGCTCCAATTGTACCGTTAAAAACTCAGGTAAAAGCTTTACGCAATAAAAAAATGCTCGCTATTCACCTAGCAACATTATTTGTACTTGCGGGCCATTTAACGCTTTATGCGTACTTCACGCCATTTTTACAAKAGACGCTAGGATTAAATACAACGATGGTGACTATTATTTATGGTATTTTTGGTCTTGCTGCCGTGGCAGGAGGAGGACTTGGAGGAGCTGTTTCTGATAAATGGAATCCTTCTTCATCTGTTATCACCATGATTGCTCTCTTTTTTGTTAGCATGATTGCTATGCCTTTTGGCGTTCATTTACCATTTGTTGTGTTCTTGCTTCTTATGATCATTTGGAGTGCGCTCAGCTGGGCGGTCTCACCAGCTCAAAGCAATTTAATTATTCATAGTGCACGCGAGACGTCCGACATTTTAATCAGCACCAATGCAGCGATTTCACACGTAGGAATTGCGATCGGCTCCTATGTTGGAGGAATTGTCGTTAATCAATACTCTGTTATTTATAACGGCTGGGTCGGGTCTATTTTTGTTTTGTTTGGTCTTTTCTGCTCTCTTTATGCGGTAACACGAACAGAAAGCACAGCAGATACGCTTCACAGTAAATAGGCTTTTATAAAAAAGCGTACACATATGGTGTACGCTTTTTTGATTATGATGGGTCTCTATGCATTTCAGCTGCAAATTGAGCTTCGGACATAACGATAAAACCATGCTTTCTTAGCAACGCAGTCGTTACCCCTTCACCTGCTATTTTAACGTTTGAAAATGCCCCGTTATATATATGTTCACTTCCACATGAAGGGCTGTTTTCTTTTAGTACAATAACAGTAGCTTTTATTTCTTTTGCGATGCTCAGTGCCTTATAGGCCCCGTCTATGTATATGTCTGTGACGTCTTTTCCCGATCGTTCAATAACTCGCGCATTTCCGTTTATTACGTCTATTCCCGTTCCTTTTATAATTTCTGCCGGTTCTCTAGGCGTGTGAAATCCACCTAACAGTTCCGGACACATCATTACCGCTTCTTTATTTTCAACGAGCGCTTTCATTTCCTTAACTAAGGCACTGCTTCCATTATATCTGCATCCTTGACCTGCTAAGCAGGAACTAACCAAAATCACAGAATTCTCCCTCCCATAAAAAAAACACTTCTCATTCATCATACAAAGAATATATGATGAATGGAAGTGTTTACCTTTTATATTTTATTCAAGATCACGCTTGGACTCCTGCTCTTTGTCTCGATCCGTTTTCGCTTCAAATTCAGAGCGAGTCATTACGTCCTCTACATGCATATTCACTTCTACTACTTCTAATCCCGTCATCTCGTGAACTGATTTTTTTACGTTATTAACAGTTTCAGAGAAAATGGCTGGAACATTTTTTCCGTATTCGACAATTACTTTTAAATCAAGGGCAACTTGCTTTTCTCCTACTTCAGCGTTAATCCCTTTTGTGATATCTTCAGTGCTGCGGAAGCGATCTGTTAACCCGCTCATAAATCCCCCGCTCATTGATAAAATCCCTTTAATTTCATTAGCTGCAATTCCAGCAATTTTTTTAATGACTTGATCTTCAAATGTTAATGTATTTTGATGTGTATTTTCCTGAGATTTTACTGCTGTATTTGTTTCATTAAGTGCCATAACTAACATCTCCCTTAAAGTGATTTTCTATCTTCCTTTAGTAAAGAATCCTACCCAAGCATTTATATCT
>NZ_JBFULJ010000698.1:0-2014 GCF_056400385.1 Priestia sp. P5_B4 | reverse complement strand
ATGAGCTGGCTCTTGGTGTGACAAATTATTCATCTGATGAACTTGCAATGAATGAGCCAATTGATCAACCGATTGTAGACAGCGAAGGTCTGGTGTGTCACTTAGAAATTCCAGTACCGGTCGGTTTGTAAGCAAACATGCTGTAAAGAAAAGGAGCCCTTCCTTTTCTTTGCATGATTGCATTTACCTCTTATGCCTCACACTTTAAAATCAAACAAAACTAAAACGAATCCAGGAGTGATTTGGTGTTACAAACAAATGAAAAGTATTCAGTAGAAGAACAAGCTATTTCAGCAAAAAAAGCAGCTAAGCAATTAAGTTTACTGACAACAGAACAAAAAAATGATGCACTGTTAACGATTGCTTCTACACTTGAAAGCAACACGGAGTATATTTTAAAAGCAAATGAAGTAGACTTAAAAAACGGGAAAGAAAAAGGTTTTGATGAAGCACTGATGGACCGCCTTGCTCTTTCAGCGGAACGTGTAAAAGAATTTGCCAACGGCCTTCGTGAAGTTGCTGAGTTAGATGATCCAACAGGAGATATTTTATCAAGCTGGACATTGGATAACGGTCTAGATGTAAAGCAAGTACGCGTGCCTCTTGGCGTTATCGGAATGATTTATGAAGCACGTCCAAACGTAACGGTAGATGCAACAGGGCTAGCGTTGAAATCTGGAAATGCCATTGTGTTAAAAGGCGGTTCTTCAGCTATTTCATCTAACCAAGCTATCGTGGACATTATTCATAAAGCTCTTGATGAAACGCCAATCCCTAAAGAAGCGGTACAGTTTATTTCAAGTACAGATCGTGCGGCTACGCAAGAATTATTTACAATGAAAGAACATATTGACGTGCTAATTCCACGCGGAGGGGCCTCATTGATTCAAGCGGTCGTCAATAACGCAACGGTTCCCGTGTTAGAAACGGGAGTTGGAAACTGCCATATTTACATCGATGAACAAGCTGACGTTAAGAAGGCCATTCCAATTTTGATTAATGCAAAAACAGATCGACCAGCGGTGTGTAACGCAGCAGAAACGGTTCTTGTACACAAGAACTGGCTCGATTCTCATAAAGATGAATTGATTCAAGCATTCAACGATCATAATATTGAAGTATATGGTGACAAAGCGACAGTAGGTGAAATTCCTGGAGCAAAACCAGCAGCTGAAAAAGACTGGGCTGAAGAGTATTTGCGCTTAGCGATCGCGATGAAAGTAGTAGAGAGTGTGGATGAAGCGATTGATCACATCGAAACATATGGAACAAAACACTCTGAAGCGATCATTTCAGAAGATGAACAAGCCGTTTCACGCTTCATGTCTTTAGTGGATGCAGCCGCACTGTATCATAATGCATCTACGCGTTTCACTGACGGAGGAGCTTTAGGATTTGGAGCTGAAATTGGAATCTCAACTCAAAAGCTTCATGCACGCGGTCCAATGGGACTTCCTGCGCTTACGACAATTAAATATATTATGAGTGGAAACGGACAAACTCGATAAGAAATGAAAAGCGAGCCTAATCATGTGCTCGCTTTTTTTTATGAAAAGCAAAACAAGTAAATGGAAGCTGATTTGTAAAAAATTATAAACTCTGTTATAATAGTAAAATATATAATTTTTGTGATCTTCATTTTTGTTCTTTTCAGACTATCCCGTTGTTTTAAAAAAAGCAACTGCTATCTGCTTTGTTATAACTTCATTTTTATTTTAGTCTTTCAAGACGCCGTATGTATTCCTCAAAGATTGATTTACGGATGTATAGTATCACTTTATCTTGCACCATTTACCACATTTACACGCTAAGTTAATCTTCATTTATTATCCACTTAAAAAGTACTGTTTAAAGGAGACGATGTGTATGTATAATCGTAAAAATTTAGAGCCGGCTGTTATTGAAGAAACAAAAGTTTGGGAATGTACATCAGATACGTGTAATTGCTGGGTTCGAGATAACTTTAAAAGCGGAGATCAGCCAACTTGTCCAATTTGCAAAAGCGAAATGAAGC
>NZ_JBFULJ010000697.1:0-2019 GCF_056400385.1 Priestia sp. P5_B4 | reverse complement strand
GCGTAGTATTCAAGGAAGTCAATTGCTTCTGCTGTATCAGCATCTGCTTCTTTCCACGGTTTTCCGGCTTCTTTCACAAGGTAAGCTGAAAATTCATGCTTGCGGCGGCGAATAATATCCGCTGCGCGGAAAAGAATATCTGCTCGTGCTTCCGGCGCTTCTTTTTTCCACGTATTAAAGGTAGAAAGTGCTGCTTGCATTGCTTTTTCAGCCAAGTCTTGATCTGCTTTTGACACGCGGCCGATAACTTCTGTTTTATTTGCTGGGTTAATGGACTGAATTTGATCTTCTGTTGTAATTAATTCTCCGCCAATTACAAGAGGATAGTCCTTGCCAAGCTCTGATTGTACAAGTTCCAATGCAGATTCAAATGCATCTTTGTTTTGTGCAATCGTAAAGTCTGTGAAAGGCTCGTGTTTGTATTGTTTGATTTCGTTGATATTCATTGTGTTCATTTTCATTACCCCTTTTTTTAGAAAATTTTAAACATAATTAATATTCCAACACCCTATACCTGTATTATAATCACCTTATTATCGTTTTGTACATAGTTTTTTAACAAAAATGTTCAAAAAAATTTAAAAATAAACACTTTTGTTTAAAGAACCAATGAATCTATGGTTTTTATAGTGATTTTGAACAAAACGAAAAGAAAGGAGTGTGGGTAAAGTATAAGAAAAGATGTTTTGAAGTAAAGAATTACGATAGGGGAAAGAGTTTATCGGCAGTAAATAAAATGATCTTCCTCTCAAAAAAACAATAGACAAAGTTGTTCAATATAAATTATCATATAATTCGAAAAGTAATTTTTGTCGAATGAAGCTATCTTTTTCGTCAAGTGAAGGCTTCATTTGAATGTACAGATAGAAGGAGGGTAGAAAAACAGCAGTTATTTGTCCATATTGTTGTAAGGGCTTACATATTTAACGCGCGATGCGAAGAACGTGTAATTCTTTAAATGACGGTTCCTATAAGGAGGATTTTAACATGAGTCATCAACCGCCTGAGTTAAAAAAAGAATTAAAAATTCGACACATAACCATGATTTCTTTAGGGGGAATCATTGGTGCCGGTTTGTTCATTGGAAGCGGATCGCTCATTAACGCAGCGGGTCCTGGTTCCATTTTTTCGTACGCGTTTGCCGGTTTGCTGGTGATTTTAGTTATGCGAATGCTGGGGGAAATGTCTACGGCTAATCCTTCAAGCGGCTCGTTCGCCACATATGCCAGAGAAGCGCTTGGACCGTGGGCCGGCTACACAATCGGCTGGCTGTACTGGTTTTTCTGGGTAATTGTTATTGCAGTTGAAGCGATTGCGGGTTCAACGATTATTCAATATTGGTTTCCGTCTTTACCGTCTTGGGGCGTGAGTCTCATCCTGACGTTTTTATTAACGTTAACGAACTTATACTCTGTTAAATCATTTGGTGAATTTGAATACTGGTTTTCACTTATTAAAGTAGTTAGTTTAGTGCTGTTTTTACTTTTAGGAGGAGCGATCATCCTCGGTTTAATACCGGGAGTAGAGTCTCCAGGAGCGTCAAACCTTCTTCATAGAGGAGGATTTCTTCCAAATGGAATCAGCTCCGTCTTTTTAGGAGTGGCGATTGTCATGTTTTCTTTTATGGGGACAGAAATTGTCGCAACAGCGGCTGGAGAATCGGCTCAGCCTGAGCGAGCAATCACCATCGCAACAAATACCGTTATTTATCGTATTTTATTTTTTTATCTTGGGTCTATTTTAATCTTAGTAACGATCCTTCCGTGGGATTCTTCAAGCTTGATGAAAAGTCCGTTTGTTTCAATATTGGAGCTGGTAAACGTTCCGGCAGCGGCTCAAATTATGAATTTTATCGTACTGACTGCTGTTTTGTCTTGCCTAAATTCAGGTCTATACACAAGTTCTCGTATGCTGTACTCAATGGCGCAAAAAGGAGACGCGCCGCGCATGTTTTTGAAGGTGAGTAAAAAAGGCATTCCGTTTAATGCCATTGTAGGATGTACCGTGATCTCTTACATC
>NZ_JBFULJ010000696.1:0-2022 GCF_056400385.1 Priestia sp. P5_B4 | reverse complement strand
TGCTACGGATAATGAGAAGAATGAAAATAGGTTTCAAAGCTCATAATGTGTAAAGGAGACCTGCTTGTTACAACACCAGGTGGAACGTAAAGCAATTTGTTAGATATACATAAGGAGATGATACTTTATGCCTCAATGGCACCCGCATCGTGAACAAAAAAATTTACCTGATGAATTTCCTGTTAATCCGCTTTTTTCTCGACAAGGAGAAGTGACGATTCCAAGGCTGCGTATCAGTGATCAAGGTATGCTTCCAGAAACAGCTTATCAAATCATTCATGATGAAATTGCTTTAGACGGAAATGCCCGTTTAAATTTAGCTACGTTTGTTACTACGTGGATGGAACCTGATGCAAAGCGTTTGTACGGAGAGTCTTTTGATAAAAATATGATTGATAAAGACGAGTATCCGCAGACAGCGGCTATTGAAGAGAGATGTGTACGTATTTTAGCGGACCTTTGGAATTCACCTAATCCTGATACAACGATGGGCGTTTCTACTACAGGTTCATCTGAAGCGTGTATGCTTGGCGGACTAGCGTTAAAAAGACGCTGGCAAAAACTGCGTAAAAGTAAAKGGTTATCAACAGACCGGCCGAACATTGTATTTAGTTCATCCGTTCAAGTGGTGTGGGAGAAGTTCGCAAACTATTGGGACGTAGAGCCTCGTTATGTGAACATTAATGCAGATCATCCTTATTTGGATGCAGAAGGCGTCATTAATGCGGTTGACGAAAATACAATTGGTGTCGTACCGATTCTTGGAGTGACGTATACAGGAGTTTACGAACCAATTGCTGCTATCGCAAAAGCTTTAGACGAGTTACAGGAAAAAACAGGGTTGGATATTCCTATTCATGTAGATGCTGCTTCTGGAGGTTTTATCGCTCCATTTCTTCAACCAGACCTTGTCTGGGATTTCCGCTTGCCGCGAGTAAAGTCCATTAACGTGTCAGGACACAAGTATGGTTTAGTTTACCCTGGCTTGGGATGGGTGATTTGGAGAGAAAAAGAAGACTTGCCTGAAGATCTTATTTTCCGCGTTTCTTATTTAGGGGGCAACATGCCAACTTTTGCGCTCAACTTCTCTAGACCAGGAGCACAAGTTCTTTTGCAGTACTACAATTTCTTGCGTTTAGGTAAAGACGGCTATTATGCTGTGCAAAAAACCTCCCAAGAAAATGCGCTGTTTCTCAGCAAAGAAATTGGAGAAATGGAAGCATTCGAAATTCTTGCTGATGGTTCAGATATCCCGGTTCTTGCTTGGAAACTGAAAGAAGGATATACACCAAACTGGACGCTTTATGATTTGTCTAGACAACTGCGTACGTACGGATGGCAAGTTCCTGCTTATCCACTGCCTGCAGACATGGAAGAAATAACAATCATGCGCATTGTTGTTAGAAATGGATTTTCAAGAGACCTGGCTCATTTATTTATGGTTAATTTCAAACAAGCCGTTGAATTTCTTAACTCGTTGGATAGACCTGTTCTTAAAGACACGAAATACGACAATGGATTCCATCATTAACATTTGTTACGAAAACACAAAGCCGTGTTATGAAAAATTGCATGGCTTTGTGTTTTTTTATGCATAAAAAGATAATCTTTTCAAAAAATTCTATAAACAACACAAGAAAATATTCTTATATTTTCTTAATTTTGGTATAATAACCCCTAAGGTTTTCTAGTTCTTTAGAATTATATAAACCCTAAAAAAAGATAAAAAAGGGGATAATAGTCCATGAAAATGTTGAAAGTTGCTTTTGGTATTCCACTGTTAGCTATATTGCTAGCAGCCTGTAGCGAGGAGTCCAGTGAAACTGTATCGCAAAAAGAAGAGCCTACAGAGAAATCAACAGCGGTTCATACGAAAGAAAATGGCAATAAAACGGATGTAAAAGAATCATCGCCGAATACATTACAAACAAAAGCATCAACCATTAAAAAAGCAGTTAATTCTAAAGAGGCTGATCGCGATTACTTATTAAACGTAATGAATGGTTATCAGTATATCCAAGT
>NZ_JBFULJ010000695.1:0-2024 GCF_056400385.1 Priestia sp. P5_B4 | reverse complement strand
CCATTAATACATCTGAGCGGCCTGTATCTCCTGGCCTTTCATCTACGCCCATAACTAGTACATTAAACGAGTGAGGMTGCTCTTTAGCAGATGTTTGCTGTTGATAGGCAATTCCAAATCCAGCGGTTCCTAAAAGCAAAATACATGCCGCTAAGATCCCTATTTTGTATTTTTTCATTCATACGGTCTCCTTTACACGTCACTTACTCTCTATATGCCTTAATGAATGAAAATTTATACCTTTTTAGAGAAATTTAAGCATACGTCAAAAAAGCCTGCTTGTTGAGAAGCTGGCTTTTCACTAGTAGATTTTAGCTTGATTTTTGATGCACATCACGCTGTRCCCATTCACTTTCTAACATACTCATTTCAATTAAGCTCCAGTACTGTCCATCTACAAGCCGGACATCTCGAAGAAGGCCTTCGCGTGTAAAGCCAATTCGTTCATAGGACTGAATCGCCCGCTCGTTAAAATCAAAGACGCCGAGCGAAATTCGGTGAAGACCCAGTTCTTCAAAACCGAAAGCTAACACTTTTTCAAACATGTGCGAGCAAAGCCCTTTTCCTCTATACTTTTCACCAAGCAGCACTCGGCCAATTCTTCCTGTTTTATGATAATAATCAATATGAGCAAGAGAAATATGCCCAATAAGCTGTTCATTTTCATCTATGACGGAAAAAGCATAGGTAGAAGCACCATCTTCATTAGCATATCGAATGTAGTGTTTTAACTGTCTAGGAGTCAGCGGAAAAGAAAAGCTAGAGCCGCTCCATTGCACCATAAATGACTCGGAGGGAATCCAATCCATTAGCTGTTTAAAGTCTTTTTTGGAGAACGATCGTAGAGCTATCACATAATTCTCCCCCTTATTATTTCTGACTTTTCTAAATATATTACATTTATCATAATAAACTGTCAACTGTCTATGTAAAAAAAAGCCATCATTTCGATGACTTATAGCTGTAATGCTTTTCTGAGAAGAGTTAAATCATGAGTGAATTCAAAAAAATAGGTTCTATTTTCATTGTCAAATACCATCATGATTGGCTTTTGATTCGGCTCAAGAACAAAAATAACTTCACTTGCCAGCGTGTTGACCGCACTATTTTCAATTTTCACGGCTGGATCAAGAGGTACTTTAACAAGATAGCCTTTTTTAGGAAGCGGACTTGCCTTTTTATATAAACCAGTAATGGACGCAATACTTTTTTCAGCTTCTTTTTGAACATTTGGAGGTTTGAGCGTTGAACGAACGACTCTCCCCGTTTCAATTTGAAATATCTCTACTTTTGGCTGTTCAGCACTTACTGCCTGCGGAAAAATAAAAGCAGCGAATACGACGCATACAGCCACCCATTTTCGTATCATTTTTAGCACCTCTTWCCATTCATTGTGGATGAGATGGAGATAAGAATGGTCGTCTCTTCTTATACTATGACCTATTTTTATGTATTTATTTCACTAAATGAATGCCTATACTTCCATGTTTTTGTCATGTTCTCAGAACTTCCTCTATACACTACTAATAAGGACACGCTGTATGAGGTGATAAGATGTCGTGGTTTGAAGCATTTATTTTGGGAATCATTCAAGGGCTTACAGAGTTTTTACCGATAAGCAGCACGGGACATTTGTATTTAGGGCGCCACTTATTTGGCTTAGACGATGCAGGATTGTATCTAGATACGATGCTGCATATGGGCACTCTGCTTGCTGTATTTGTCTTTTATAAGCGTGAGCTATGGCATATTATTCGTCATCCCTTTAGCAAGCTTACAGGGCTTTTAGTGATAGGAACGATCCCTGCAGTTGCGATTGGTCTTTTGTTCAAAGACTATTTTGACAGTATTTCTAAATCTGGCTTAACGATCGGCTGGGAATTTCTTGCGACAGGACTGCTGTTATGGTTTGGTGATTCCGTAAAAAATGGCTATAAAAAAATGGATCATATTTCATACGGAGATGCCTTTTTTATCGGCTCGTTTCAAGCAGCTGCGATATTCCCTGCTGTATCTCGATCTGG
>NZ_JBFULJ010000694.1:0-2025 GCF_056400385.1 Priestia sp. P5_B4 | reverse complement strand
TTCATTCCCTATCGCAAAATTTTTCACTAAGGTAGGGGTTTTTGAGTTTAAAAAAATGAGACCTAAACATTTTTTCATTTTGTCGGTTTCAACTGCAATTATTATCTACCTTTATCAATCCTTAGTGGAACGAGTTATCTTTAAAGAAGTAAATCAAAATAAGTAAGATATTACATAGATTTTGAATAGGAATCACAAAAATGATCAAATTTCTTTATAAAAAGAATGATTCAATTGAATATATTAAAAGCGCATTTTAATCAATCTATTTTTCAAAACACGCTCTTTCTTTTGTACGTTCATAAAGATTTATTTTATTAACTAAATAGACGGTCTGTCATTCGATTATACATAGTATAAAAATCGTAAATCATAGAACAGCTAATACTAATTTTACGACTAAGAAAGGAGATGAAACTATATGAAAAGTAAAAAACTAGAAAGACGATTTCTAAAGTGTATAACCGTCATATTTTTAGGTAGCTTACCCTTCGTTTTAAAGAAAACCCCTATCAAAGATTCACTGTTGGTCTTGTTTATGAATGGATATACAAATGCTATCGTTGACAGGTTTCTAGTTAACCGTCAAATACTTCAATACCCTATACGATTTATACCTAAAGAGTTTAAATCGAATGTTTTATTTGATTTCTTATGTTTACCAACTGTTTCTTTATGGCTTTATCATTTAACAAAAAATGATAATCCTTTTAAAATTGTATATAAGATTGTACTTACCATCAGTTCACTATTTTTAGTTGAGTTATGGGCAGAAAAATATACGAAACTAATTAAGTGGCAAAAAGGCTGGAAATGGTATTACAGCCTTATTAGCCTTAATATAAGAGCTTTATCTAGTCGTTTAGTAATTGCAATTATTAACATTATAGAAAAGAAACAAGAGGGTTAACTTATGCTCCTACTAGAAAAAGTTATCTTGTGTCTTCCTCTTGTTTTATAGGTGGAAACTCAACTGGTTCTGCTTCTTCAAAGACGAACAAATCTAATTGTTCAGTCTCGAATAGGTTAACGGATGTTTCCCAACCAGTTAATGTAACGAACAGATCTTCATTTTCCCATCCTGTTAAGTTACCCTAAATAGATACTTCACTCACATGAGCATGAAAAGAATTTGGGAATGCTGCTCAGGTATTAGTTGTTTTTTATTTTATAACCTTTGAATTTATATCCATATACGCTCGTAAGATCAACAATGCTCTTATAGGACTAAGTAATGGCAACCGGTGTGCCTACTTCAACTTTATCATAAAGCTTTTCAATATCTGCACTGTCCATTCTCACACAGCCCTGACTCACGTATTTCCAAATGCTGCTTTCATTGTTGTTGCCATGAATGCCGTATGTATCGCCATACGTACCATTTGCGTTTATTCCTAACCAACTTTTTCTTCAAAATAAATAGTAATTAAAAGGTTTTATCATTCAATTAATGATATAGATTCTCCATATGTTCTTCTTTTTGCTATCTATAAAATTACTCCATCTTTCTCCTTGGCTAATATAATCATTAAATGTAGCATTCTTCATTACAATATGACCTCCACATTCATCTGCCAATTGTTTAGCAGACTCTTCATCAATGGGAAATGCTAACGATTCATCATTCGTAAATTCGTAACTGGATACCTCTTTCTTTTTTACATTCTTATACGAATGATATACGTAATATAATTTACCTAACTTTATAAAATAGTATGGATACTCTCTGCTAGGCAACTTACTTCCCTCCATTTCTGCATCCTTCAATTGCTTTATAAGTCACTATTACTATCTTACTTGGACTTAAAAAGGTAAAATCTTTCTACGCCAAAGGGTTACCTTTTTCATATGTTCCGGAAAGCCGTTTTATGTTAACTAAAAGTGAACATATATGTTCAGGTTTGGAGAACATGGTATTAATTAGAATGAACATCATGTTTTTTCTCAAGGTTGTATGAATAAAAGAAAAAAGCAGGTTTAATCCTGCTTTTATAGCCTTCTCTTGGAGGTATGTAGAGTTATACC
>NZ_JBFULJ010000693.1:0-2044 GCF_056400385.1 Priestia sp. P5_B4 | reverse complement strand
AGCTATGGTGGATATGGCCAAGCTCCTTCAGAAAATGACTGATCATTCTTCAAGGGTACAGCAATCGATGAATAGAGCCTCTGAACATGCTTCCACTGGAAATGTTTCGGTGAAAGAGGTGACGAACCAAATGAATAAAATCTATGAATCAGTTAAGATATCCACTAGTGAAGTAAAGGGACTCGAAGATCGTTCTACAGAGATTGGACGAATTATTGACACGATTACAAGAATTGCTGAACAAACAAATCTTCTTGCACTTAATGCTGCTATTGAAGCTGCAAGAGCGGGGGAACATGGAAAAGGTTTTGCTGTAGTAGCAGGAGAAGTACGTAAGCTAGCGGAAGAATCTAAAACGTCCGCTATACAAATCAGTCATCTGTTAAAAGAAATTGAAGCGCAGGCAAAGCAGGCTTATCAAAACATGGAAGTCAATACAGAAGAAGTCACACTTGGTATTGCCACTGTCGAAGATGTAAATGAACAATTTTCCACAATCATGGAAGATGTTTTTGCTGCTCAAGAACAAATGAACAAAATGACAAAGGCAACAGGAGAGATTGATGGGTATTCGTTCAAGGTAATGGAGTCTGTCATGGGCCTTTCAGAGGTTGCTAAACAAGCAGCTGCTTATGCTGAAGAAGTAGCTGCGGCTTCACAGGAGGAGTTAGCATCTATAGAAGAACTTGTGGTGTTGGCAGCTACTTTAAAAGCTACGGTAAGTGAACCCTGAAGTTGATCTTGGTATATACGTAATGAGGCTGTGAAAAAAGTATTTTCGTTGCAGGAAGATCCGAACGATGAATGGAGATTCTTGATAGAGAATCCAACTTCGTTTAGATCTTTTCATGGTTGTGTTGGACGTAGGTTTCATGTATGTAGGTGCTTCTAGCTACTGGTTGGAGGGCAAGATGAAGACTTCTGGGGGAAAAGGGGAAGAGGTGAGCCACCCAGGAGCATAAGTGACGAGGAGGCTTAGCTGCCGCCTGCGGAAAGCGAAGGTTTGCACGGAAATCGACAGCGGTGTAACAAACAGTCCAGCTCATGTATCCCATTTCTTCGTCTTCAGCTTGGAGTGATTTAGTTATGTCTCAATCTCTTTTGTTTTATTTATACCCTTTATAGAAAACGATAAATAGAATTGACACGTTATAAAAGCAGTTGTATAGTGAGTACGCAAGGCGGCAGTCTGTCTTTTTTAATTCTTAGTAAACTTATAAGTTAAATAAAATATTTAAGCACTGCATAAGGAGACGAAGAGATGAAAAATGAATTCCGTTTGGCAACAAATGACGACGCAGATAACTTATTGAACTTAACTCTACAAGCATATAAGCCTATTCGAGAGCTAGGCATTCCTTTCTTAGCAGCTACTGCTGATCTTGCCCTCGTTAAGAAAAATATTTCTCAAAACCTTTGCTATGTATATGAAGAAGATAAAAGAATCGCTGCAACTGTGTCTATACGAATGCCTTGGGGAGAACATCCAGGTCCGTTTGCTGTTCCGCATCTTTGGTGGTTCGCAGTAGACCCGTCATTTGCCAGGAAAGGCGTTGGATCTAAGCTGCTGCATCTAGTAGAGKAAGAGATAATAAAAAATATGTTTWAATCACCAGGTGTGTCTTTAGGAACAGCAAAAGAACATCCTTGGTTAGTTGAGATGTATGAACGAAAAGGATATGTTCAAGCTAAAGAAAAGCGCCTTGCAGAAGGTTATATGACCGTATTTCTTTATAAAAAATTCAATAAGGTACACTCTTTGTCGTAAAAGATAGAGAAGTGATCCAAATTAAGAAATGTGAAAGAGTGATAAATATGACAGATCAATTACTACTAAATGAGTTAATAGACATACGCCGTGAGCTGCACCGGTTTCCAGAGCTTTCAATGAAAGAATATGAAACAACTAAACGTATTAAAAAGTGGTTAAAGCACTATGATATTTCTATAGCGGATGCATTCCAATTAGACGTAGGGGCAGTAGCAGAAATTGTAGGAGGAAAGCCGGGACCTACTATCGCTATTCGAGCTGATATTGATGCGC
>NZ_JBFULJ010000692.1:0-2048 GCF_056400385.1 Priestia sp. P5_B4 | reverse complement strand
TTGCTAGGTAAGTCTGCTATATTGTAAGGAAGGTAAAGAGCTACTCTATCCTCAWAGCTTTTCGCTTCCATGCTTGTACCAATGRCAATATGATTATCTTTCAATACGCGGGTATGTTCAGGAGTAAAAAATCGAATGTCTTTCAGATCTGTTCCTTCTTCTGAGTCTCCTCTCATCATGACTAAGTAAATACGCTGACCGTCTTCACTGAATAAATACGCGACCATCACGTCACTCTCTATATTCTTATTCGCAAGGGTCACGTAAGGAAATGTTTCAGCGTGGTGTCCCGATATACGCATTTCTTCTCGATTTATATGCTCCAATCGATAAAGAGAAATCGGAAGCCTGCGTGTAAGCATATTTTCTATTTCATGTTTTACAAGTACGTCTCCACCCATTTGTTTATAATGTTCCGCTACATACAGCAGCCGCTCGCGCAAACTCATCGAATTCTCTCCTTTCTGCCTTCACTGCAGTTTGTAAAAATAAAAAGCATCGTCAGCTGACCACGCAAAAGGTTCATTTCTTTTATTATAGACGCTTTCTTCGTATAGTAAGCTATTTTATAACGTTAGGAAACACTACATTATTCTTTTCTCTACATACATGTTTATGTTCATTTTAATGAAACATGACAGAAAAGAAAAGCGTTAGGGGCTTAATGAATGAAGGGGCAATGATATGAACAGAAAAATAAGCAGCTTGTGTGCCCAAGGATAAAACACCCATTATGCTACATGATTATTTAACATCTGATGCTTTTGGCTGAGTAAAGAAAAAGATAAAAATAATAAGCGGCAGGGCGATAAGAAAAATACTCGTCTCTGAAGGTCTTACTGTAGGTATATCCGTTAATGACATTTTAATCAGTCCTTTGTAAATTTTTCAACTAAGTCAGGATTTACATAAAAATGTTTTGATACGGTACGATGAAAAAACTGAGAGGATTGATTCAGTTCACTTAATGCAGGTTCTGTTTTGGGAACGCCAAAAATAGGTCCGCTTACGTTAATGGTAAACCTTCCAGAAGAAATAAAGGCGCCCGACACATTGATCTGGTTATTAAGCAGCAAAGCCGCAAGAAACACATCAATCATATCAATAATAATATTAATTCCCACATTTCCGTCTTTTCCTTCGATGCGACTGGTTCCTGTAATAGGTCCGCCTACTGAAACACGAAAAGCTCCGGGTGTCACAAATAYTCCTATAATTGTTATTTGGCCAGTTAATAATAATATGGCTGTTACTACATCAAGATCTCGTTGAATGGCAAAGATAAGTTCCCTTTCTTTGTCAAAGCCGCTTTTCCATTCCACATTCTCCACACCCTTAGCACATACTATTCTAAACACGTGTAAGTGTTATTCTAATTCTGCTTTTTCTTTTCTCACTCGCGCTCAGAAAAGTGTAAAACAGATTTTACTGCGTCTTCAATTTCTTTATACCCTGTACATCTGCATATATTGGAAGCTAACCACTCCTTTATAATATCGTCACTGCCTGAAGGATGGCGTTTGGAAAGCAAATGAGCATTCATAATAAAACCCGATGTACAATAACCGCACTGAAAAGCAAAATGTTCAATAAAAGCTTTTTGCATAGGTGAACTCTTCAGTCCTTCTATAGTCATTATTTCTTTCTCTTCTGCTTCTGCCGCTAACATGAGGCAGGATTTCATTGGCCGCTGATTTATCCCTACTGTACAAGCTCCGCAGTCTCCATTTAAACAGCCTGGTTTTGCTCCGGTAAGGCCCAGCTTTTCTCTTAATACGTAAAGCAGCGTATCTGCTGTTCGGATATCAACCATTTTTTCTTCCCCATTAACCTTTAGCTTAACTGTTATTCTATACCCTTCATCTCTTAGCACATTACGTTCCTCCCAGCTCTTTGAAAATATCAATCAATAAATTTTTAATCACAAATTTGCGATATCGATCCGATCCTTCTCCATCATTTAAAATTGGAGCCGGTATATAATCAAGAGCAGTTTGAAGTCGATCTTCTAATGGAATGTCTTTCTGGTTTAGCACTTCTTCTACTTC
>NZ_JBFULJ010000691.1:0-2049 GCF_056400385.1 Priestia sp. P5_B4 | reverse complement strand
GCTTCTTATTCTTGTATAATCATATGCCTTGGAGGTGACATAATATAAATGAAGTTTAACAAGAAAAAAATTAACATCGTAGATATTGACAAAGCTAAAAAAAGTGTTTTTGCTACAGGCGTAGGAAACGCAATGGAATGGTTTGACTTTGGTTTATATTCATATTTAGCTGTTATCATTAGTCAAAACTTTTTTAGTGCTGTTGGGAATGATGAGCTAAAATTGGTATTCACATTTGCCACTTTTGCGATTGCCTTCTTAATGCGCCCAGTAGGGGGTATTATATTCGGAAGAATTGGAGATAAGTTAGGAAGGAAAGTTGTTCTAACCACCACCATTATTTTAATGGCGTTTTCCACATTACTCATCGGTTTATTACCTACATACGATCAAATCGGTATATGGGCACCGATCCTCTTATTAATAGCAAGAATTATTCAAGGTTTTTCAACCGGCGGTGAATATGCTGGTGCAATGGTCTATATCGCAGAATCGTCTCCAGACAATAAGCGTAATGTACTTGGAAGTGGATTAGAAATTGGAACCCTCACGGGTTATATCCTAGCATCACTGCTAGCTAGTTTGCTTTTTCTTCTTCTAACGGATGAACAGATGGCCTCATGGGGATGGAGAATACCGTTCTTACTTGGCTTACCTTTAGGTCTAATTGGATTTTATTTACGAAGCAGTTTAGAGGAAACGCCGATTTTTGAAAATGAACTTTCCAGCTCTGATGACCAAGTCCAGGAAGAAAGCTTTCTATCCATTTTGAAAAATCACAAAAAAGATGTGTTTGTTTGTTTTGTAGCTGTGGCATTCTTTAACATTACAAACTACATGCTATTATCGTACATGCCTTCTTATTTAAATGAAATTATTGGATTGTCTAATACAGTGGGAACTGTATTAATTACTGTGACCATGATTCTGATGGTGCCACTTGCTTTCATGTTTGGAAAGCTTAGTGACAAAATTGGAAACAAGAAGGTTTTCTTAATCGGTTTAGGTGGATTAAGTCTATTGTCAGCTGTTTCGTTTTATTTAATCAATTTGAACAGCTTAGTCTTTATTTCATTAGGTATTTTAATTTTAGGTGTTCTACTTTCCACTTACGAAGGTACCATGCCTGGAACATTACCAACGATGTTCTATACCGATATTCGCTACCGAACATTAGCCGTGACGTTTAATGTTTCTGTTTCAATATTTGGTGGGACGACGCCATTAGTTGCCACATGGCTAGTTCATGAAACAGGAAATAACTTAGCCCCTGCTTTCTATCTAACCATTGTGAGCATTATCGGGTTCTTAGTGATTTTATTCTTATTCAAGAACACGGCAGGAAAATCTTTAAAAGGTTCTTATCCAACAGTTGCTTCTAAATCTGAATACAACGAAGCTGTTGAAAACCCGAAAGATGCATTATGGTGGCATACCGAACAAAAAGAAAAATCAACGGAATAAAAGAAAGTAGCTACTCAACTATTTTGCGTTTTAAGCTTACTTGTTTCCGAAAAGCATTTTCTCACAAACGTGATTTCTGGGGAGAAGAAAGACAAAAGACAACTTTTTGGGTTCAGTTCATATAGGATAGTTTTTTCATTTGCTGTTAGTATATTTTTTATGCACTTGGAACAAAATGCAAGTAGAATGCCTTCCGACTTTTGGTATTCGAAACCCATTTTTTTGATTAGAAAACACTACTGTCAAGATACAGTAGTGTTTTCTTTTTGCAATAAATGTTTAATACCTCTAATTTAAGAGTATGCATATTATACTGAAGTGGATAAGGAACGGGTTTCAAATTTGAATCTGCTCCTTTTTTATTTTTCAGACTGTATATCGTATTCACTTCTAGTTTACATAAGCCAGATTATGTAAAACATTATATGAACTAAATTACTCTTAATCCTTAAACAATAGTTAACGTATTTTAGTGAAAATAGTTTTATTTATTATACTTGTGTAGAAAAACATAGTAAATAACATCTTATCCTGTAGGATTAACAGTCTCCCATTGATTTTATTAAAGATACCACTCTCCATACC
>NZ_JBFULJ010000690.1:0-2053 GCF_056400385.1 Priestia sp. P5_B4 | reverse complement strand
ACTTATTACAGTAAAAGCATTTCGTAAATTAAAAGAATCACCCGTTATTGCGTACCCGAAAAAACAAAAAGGAAGCAAAAGCTACGCCCAAAAAATTATTGATGTCTATTTCAGTGCAAATGAAAAAGATATGCTGGGCCTTGTGTTTCCAATGACAAAAGATCCTGCTATTTTGGAAAGAAAATGGACCGAAACGGTAGAACGAGTATGGGAAAAGCTCCAGGAAGGAAAAGATGTAGCATTTGTCACAGAGGGAGACCCTATGCTTTACAGTACGTTTATTCACATGATGCGTCTAATGCAAGAACGTCACCCTGAAGCTCCGATTCAAGTAATTCCTGGTATTTCATCGATTAATGGAGCTGCATCTCGTTTAGGTATTCCGTTAGCAGACGGTGATGAACATGTAGCAATTGTTCCTGCTCGTGAAGATTATAAAACAATGAAAAAAGTATTAATGGAAAACGACTGCGTCATTTTTATTAAAGTGGCCAAAGTCATCGATTTTATGGTCGGTCTTTTAAAAGAGCTTGATCTGCTTGAAAAAGCGTCAGTGGTGACAAAAGTAACGTCAGATGAAGAAATTATCTGGAAAGCTTCAGAACTAGAAGGAGCCGATTTACAATACTTAACGCTAATGGTGGTGCGAAAATGAAGTTATACATAATCGGAGCTGGACCCGGAGATCCAGATTTAATTACCGTAAAAGGCTTAAAATTACTTCAGCAAGCAGATGTTGTCTTGTACGCTGACTCACTGGTAAGTCAAGAGCTAGTTGCTAAGTCTAAACCAGGAGCTGAAGTGTTAAAAACAGCGGGTATGCATCTAGAAGAAATGGTCGGTACGATGCTTGAACGCATGCGTGAAGGAAAAATGGTTGTAAGAGTACATACCGGAGATCCTGCTATGTACGGAGCCATTATGGAACAAATGGTGCTTTTAAAAAGAGAAGGCGTTGCTATTGAAATCGTTCCGGGCGTCAGCTCCGTATTCGCTGCTGCTGCAGCGGCTGAAGCAGAATTAACCATTCCAGATTTGACTCAAACGGTTATTTTAACTCGTGCTGAAGGAAGAACGCCTGTACCTGAGTTTGAAAAATTAACTGATTTAGCAAAACATAAATGTACCATTGCGTTATTTTTAAGCGCGACGCTCACAAAAAAAGTAATGAAAGAATTTATAAGCGCGGGTTGGAGTGAAGACACGCCGGTTGTAGTAGTCTATAAAGCAACGTGGCCAGATGAAAAAATTGTTCGCACAACGGTAAAAGACCTCGATGATGCTATGCGAACAAACGGCATTCGCAAGCAGGCGATGATTTTGGCAGGCTGGGCACTTGATCCACACATTCATGACAAAGATTATCGTTCAAAACTTTATGACAAAACATTTACCCATGGCTTTCGAAGAGGAGTGAAGTCGGAATGATTCAACTCCAAGAAGGAAAAAAAGCCCTCATTACACAGCGCGGAGATTATGCCGTTGTAGCTATCACAAAACACGGCGTAGAAATTGCAAGAAATCTAGGCCGCACTTTTCAGCAGTCTGATGTGTATTACATGAGCAAGTTTGAAAAAGGAGACGAACAAGAGCAGAACATCCAGCTGTTTTCAGGAAGCGTTCGGATGCTTTTGCCTTCTCTTTTTGAATCGTATAAAGGACTTATTATTATTATCTCACTGGGAGCAGTTGTGCGTATGATTGCCCCTATTTTAAAAGATAAGAAAACGGATCCTGCGGTTGTTGTCATTGATGATAAAGGTGAAAATGTCATTAGCGTGCTTTCGGGTCATATCGGAGGAGCAAATGAGCTTACGCGTGAAGTTGCGGCAGCTCTTGAAGCTCATCCTGTCATTACAACAGCATCCGATGTGCAAAAAACAATTCCGGTTGATTTATTTGGTAAGCGCTTTGGATGGGTGTGGGAATCAGCAGAAAAACTAACGCCTGTCAGCGCTTCTGTGGTGAATGAAGAAGAAATAGCAGTGGTTCAAGAATCAGGTGAAAAGAACTGGTGGCATTATGAGCACCCTGTTCCAGCTAACATTAAAAC
>NZ_JBFULJ010000689.1:0-2057 GCF_056400385.1 Priestia sp. P5_B4 | reverse complement strand
CAGCTGAAAAATTGATTCGAAGAGGCTGGAGAATGGCAAACCGATTGAAAGCAGATTTGCTGCTGCTTCATGTTTTTACAGGCGAGCAAACTGAAAGGCAAAAAGCACAAATTAAAGAGTGGCGGGAATTTGCTGATCGCTTTCACGCATCGCTAATTGTTGAAGAAGCTAAAAACCAAAAACCAGCTGCAGTGATTGTGAACGTAGCCAAGCAGTATCGCGTTACTCAAATCTTACTAGGGCAATCAGCCAGGACAAGGTGGGAAGAGATTCGAAAAGGGTCTATTGTGAATACGATTATGAGACAGACTTATAACATCGACATTCATATTGTTTCAGATTCAGCAAAGCAATAACAATAAAATGGATGTATACTAAAAGGAGAATATGAGTGAATATTGCGTTTTTTTTACTCCCGAAAAAAGAAGTCGTTACCCTGTCGACACGGTCAACTGTCCGTCAAGCATTGGAGAAAATGGAATATCATCGCTACTCTTCTGTACCGCTCATTAACCAAAAAGGAGAATATGTAGGGACTTTGGCAGAAGGAGACTTGCTATGGAAGCTAAAAAGCCTAGAACATATAGAACTTCATGAGCTAGAACACCTGCGAATTGAAGAGGTCCCAAGGCATCGTGATTATGAACCTATCACCATTAATGATGAAATGGAAAGTATTTTGTCACGTGCGTCTGAACAAAATTTTGTACCAGTTGTAGATGACCAAAATATTTTTATTGGACTCGTGCGGCGAAGAGAGATTATAGAGTATTGTATCTCTCAACTTTTTATACATGGAGAAACGTCTTTAAATGTGAAGATTTAGTTAAGTTTGCGTAAAAAACATAATTTTTACATAAAAGGTAGTCTCTTTTTATATAATTAATGTTATAATAAGAGATGTAAAGACGAAACTTGCGTAATGTAAGCCTCTAACATTTGTTAGAGGTTCTTTTTTTACATAACATAAAACATTTGATTTCAGTTCTTTCTATGGTTAAGTTAGAATAAGTGTTAAAGTAAGAGGTTTCTTGCTTTTTTACATAAGAAAAGTGAGCTGTACAAAGGAGACAAAGTATATTGACTACGGAAAAAACAAAAAGCGATCAATTACGCAGCATATTCAAAACTATTATCTTCGCTATCGCTCTAGTATTTATGATTCGCGCATTTTTATTTTCTCCGTATATTGTAGAAGGCGCTTCAATGAACCCAACGCTGCATAACGGAGAGCGTTTGTTTGTGAATAAACTGTCGTATTCGCTCCATGATATTCGCCGCGGAGATATTGTGATTATTAAAGATGAGGCTAAGAATAAGCATTATGTAAAAAGAGTAATCGGTCTGCCAGGTGAAAAAATCGAAATGAAAAAAGATCAGCTTTATATTGATGATAAAAAAGTAAGTGAACCTTATTTAAAAACGAATCGTCAAATTGCCAATAACATGGATATGGAGCTTACAGGAGATTTTGAACCCGTTCAAATACCTAAAAACGAAGTATTTGTAATGGGTGATAACCGTCTGTACAGTATGGATAGCCGCAACGGTCTAGGTCTCATTGATGAAAAACGGATTGTCGGAAAAAGCGAATTTGTATTTTACCCCATTAAAAAAATAAGAAAAACAACGTAAAAAGAAATGCCGGCGAAGGTATTTCTTTTTTGTGCCTACGTCTACTCGGCTTCTAGATGGGCAAGCTAAGGAAAAAAGGTGTGAATGAATTGAAGACAGCCTATGAAAAATTATTTAAGCATTTTAAATTTGTTGATGCTCTTGAGATGAAAAACCGATTAGCAATGGGACCTATCCTCACATACGCTTCACGGGAAAACGGAGAAATATCCGATCTTGATATGTCTTTTTACGAAAAACGAGTAGGGGGCGTCAGTACGGTAATTATCGGCCCCGCGTTTATCACAGAAAATGGCCAAGTAGCGCATGGTCAAATCGGCATTCATCGTGATCAGGTTATACGAAAGCTTCATCAACTAACCCAAATGATTCATAGAAGAGGAGCTAAAGCGATTCTTCAACTATCGCACGGGGGAAGAAAG
>NZ_JBFULJ010000688.1:0-2059 GCF_056400385.1 Priestia sp. P5_B4 | reverse complement strand
ATAACATACACTATATTAGATTTTKATTCGAATAAGGAGGTAGACATGACATATCCTCAATTTCCAACCTATAGTTATATGAGAGTTGATCCCGTTTTAATTAATGATATTGAAAAAGCTATTAATGGGGAGTACAACGCTATTATCTGTTACGAGCAACTAGCTAAGATTGCACCCACAAAAAAAGAGCGTGAACGTATTCTAGAGATAAGAAAAGACGAAATTAAGCATTATCAAACATTCTCTACAATTTATGCAAACCTAACAGGTAAACAGTTTGAAGCCAGCGTTTCAGAGAAGTGTCCAAATACTTATAAAGAAGGGCTGCAAGTTGCTATTGAAGATGAACAAGAAACGGTAGACTTCTATCTAGATATTTCAGATAAAGCACAAGATGTGTATACTAAAGAAGCCTTTCGACGGGCTGCAGCAGACGAACAAAATCATGCTGTATGGTTTTTATATTTTTACACGAACCTTTAAATTGTGTACGTAAAGAGATCAACAGTGAGTTGATCTCTTTATTATTTACTTCTATAAGAGAATAATGAATGTATGACTACTTGTAATTACTGTTATGATGCTTATTTAAAGGAAGAAAATGTTGGCATGATGGTGGAGTATATTCGTCTTGATTAAGAATGTGCAGGTGAGTTTAAAAAATTAGTTGCATAGGTTAAACGATATAACATACAAAAAGGAGCAAATAAATAGTTTGCTCCTTTTTGTATGTTTGTTACAATACCGATGCTTCTCTCTCATCTAAACATTACAATAATTACTCAATCATTATTTAGCAGAAAGTGCGCTTTCTGTTACCCATTTATGATTTTTTACTTTTTTGCCGCCAGTAGTTGGCGTGTAATCAACCATATACACAGTTGTTTTTTCAGCTGAATCAATAGTGGCTTTGGCACCTTTCATACCCTTCATATGGTCTGCTTCTAGATTCTGTTAAGCTAGATTAGTCAAAGTAATAATGGAGAAAAAGCTTAGCTGAAGTAACACCCTTGTGGTRCAAGGGGTTCTTTTTGGCGTGTGTTCCGAAAAGAGGCTCTATGTTAACTAAACAAGTATAAAATATACAGCTATAAAACAGAATAACCTACTGCTCCTGTACAGTAGGTTGTCCTGTTGGGAATACGAATTATGATTTTAGTGGTAGATACCTCACGGCGTCTTGGGTAGTTTGCTCAATTTAATRCACTTTATTYYTAYACARCATATYCATTGCTTTTTYTWAMAGTAAAATGTCTTCTTTCATCATTACTTTCATATCGTCSAKATCWARTTGAATATATTCTTCTTTTAAACGTTCTAATTCCCTGACGAACAGGGATCCAGTATAGTACCCGTAATTTATCACCAATGTATATCTCCTTTATGTGCTATTAATATACTTAATTCCCTTTTATCTAGATTAACAACCAATAAAAGGAATATTCCAAAAAATAATCCTTTGCTGATATAGGCAAAGGATTTTCAAATTTATTGGAATAGGGGGAATATGTTATTAGTCTGGCCAGATTTATAGATTCATATACATATATCTTTAAAAGTAAATCTTGTAACCCAATATAATTACAATGAATAACTTTTTCTATTCATTATAATCTGTTATGTAAATATTAAAGTATTTCATATATTATTAAAGTTTTATTATTTACACTAACTGACGACAAATATGGGCTTTTTCTACAAACTATATAAATATTAAACTATATTTATAAAAAGTAAGTTTATACTTTTACTTTTAAATAAGTTACAATTAAAAAGTACTAAATATAATAGATAAATTTTGTTATATATTTAATTATAAAAACATTAGATTTTTAACTAAGATAATTAGTAGTTTAAATATTGTTATTAACACTATCAGTACGTTTTAAAGGGTATTTATTATCTATATACATATAATTAAAAACTTGCTCCTCGTATAGAGAAGAAACTATTTCAACACAAGGAAGACCTATAAATAAGAAGACATGTTTTACGAAAGGAGAGGTTTTATGCAAGATTTCTCGTTAGTACACATAGGAACAGAAGTAAGGGAAAGAAA
>NZ_JBFULJ010000687.1:0-2059 GCF_056400385.1 Priestia sp. P5_B4 | reverse complement strand
TTTAGGGAATATAATTATCACTTATCCCCTGATTTTTTCATATTGCTAGTGCATAAGGTATGAACTTGATAACTTTTTGTCGGTTTTTATCTATTTCTGTAGGGTTTCCTGTAGGATGAAAAAGAAAGTAAAGCGCTTTAATTATCGTGACAGAAAGGTTGAGGATAGCTGTCCTGCGTAACTGGAAATCAACAGGTATTAAGAACTGCATGCAACGACAAAAGTTGACAACCAAAGATTTCAGAATAATAATAATAAAGCAACAATGTTTACAACAGTGTTTAAATGAAAGACTTATTTTACATGAAAGGTGTTAGTCAGATGAACAATTTACATCGAAGAATGGGAACATTCGCGTTAACCATGACGGGACTTGGATCAATTATTGGTTCCGGCTGGTTATTTGGAGCGTGGCGAGCAGCTCAAATTGCAGGGCCGGCTGCTATTTTATCATGGGTCATTGGAATGGTCGTTATTTTATTTATTGCACTTTCTTACAGTGAATTAGGATCCATGTTTCCCGAAGCCGGCGGGATGGTCAAGTATACGCAGTACTCACACGGTTCGTTTATTGGTTTTATCGCTGCTTGGGCAAACTGGATTGCGATTGTATCCGTTATTCCAGTCGAAGCAGTAGCTTCTGTACAGTATATGAGTTCGTGGCCTTGGAAGTGGGCACAGTGGACAAGCCACCTCGTAGAAAAAGGAACGTTAACTGGCGAAGGATTAGCTATCGCTACTGTGCTATTGATTATTTACTTTTTACTGAATTATTGGACAGTTGGACTATTTTCCAAGGCCAACTCGTTAATCACTATTTTTAAAATTGTTATACCGGGACTTACAATTGGAGCACTTTTATTTGTCGGCTTTCACGGCGAGAACTTCACTTCTGGAAGCAGCATCGCACCAAACGGCTGGGCTAGTGTGCTAACAGCTGTTGCTACATCTGGAATTGTATTCGCTTTTAACGGCTTTCAAAGCCCTATTAATATGGCTGGAGAAGCAAAGAATCCTGGAAGATCTATTCCAATTGCGGTTGTAGGCTCAATTTTAGTGGCTACAGTCATTTATTTGCTTCTTCAAATTGCTTTTATCGGTGCGGTAAACCCTTCTGATATTGCGAAGGGATGGAGTCATTTAAATTTCAACTCTCCATTTGCAGATTTAGCCATTGCCCTTAACATTAACTGGCTTGTCATTGTCCTGTATGCAGATGCGTTTGTTTCACCATCTGGAACAGGTATTACGTATACGGCTACTACTGCTCGAATGATTTATGGTATGGAACAAAATAAATATTTGCCAAGTGTTCTAGGACGCCTTCATCCTATTTATGGTGTTCCGCGTCAAGCCATGTTTTTTAACTTAGCTGTTGCTCTTGTCTTTTTGTTTTTATTTCGGGGCTGGGGCGTGCTTGCTGAAATCATTTCAGTCGCTACGCTTATTTCTTACATTACAGGTCCTGTTACGGTTATGACGCTAAGACGAACTGGAAGCGATTTATATCGTCCCCTTCGTTTAAAAGGATTAAGCATTATTGCGCCGCTCGGCTTTATTTTTGCTTCATTAACGCTATATTGGGCGCGCTGGCCGCTAACTGGACAAGTTTTGTTTATTATTTTAATCGGTCTGCCTATTTATTTTTATTATCAAGCAAAGGCTAAATGGAAGGGATTTCGCCAGAACTTCAAAGGCGGCGTATGGATGGTTGTATACTTACTTTGTATGATGACTATTTCATGGCTTGGAAGCGAAAAGTTTGGGGGCCTTAACGTCATTAAATATGGATGGGATATGGGAATTATTGTTGTTATTTCTCTTCTCTTCTACACATGGGCTTTAAAAAGCGGCTTTAAAACGGAGTATTTAGAGAATGGAAGAAAAGTAAATGACGACTTAAAAGCAGCAACGGCTGAAACAGCCGCTTCCAAAGAGTCATAACAAAAGCACCTTGCTCATGCAAGGTGCTTTTTAGTGAGCAGTTCTAACTTTTTTCAGCACGTCTTCGATCGTAATTTGATCTAAATGCCTGATTACGCTTTGCTCACTCTCTGTA
>NZ_JBFULJ010000686.1:0-2059 GCF_056400385.1 Priestia sp. P5_B4 | reverse complement strand
TTCTTATCGTACTATAATATTTTGTATTCACCAAAGGTGTTTTTATTCAAACATTGCTTTTCCAAATTAAAAACCGCACCTTTGGCACGGTTTTGAACGATTTATTTTTCTGTTGATATGCTTTTCTTTGTAGTCAACGGCAGCACGTCTTCCTCTGTTTTTAGATCCTTTACATGCATTTCCTTGAGAGGCGCACTTATTTTCTTATTTTTCGGAGGTTCTTCAAAATTCTCCACCCAATCACATAGCAGTTCAAATCCTTGATACACATAAGGCAGGAGAGGCTGAAGCTTTCGATCTGGGTCAATTTGATGATTCCATACTAAGCTATCAATGTGGTTGCCATTTTCAATTACATAGTGACGATGAAGGTGCTGCTTACCAGAATCTTTTACCAGTTGTTCATAAGGAAAAGCATGAATATCCGGAAAAATAAGAGCATCTAACGACCCTGTAATGCTTATCAACGGAACGGAAATATCACCTGTATTTTCAATTTCACGAACCCTTTGCTTTACATCTTGCGGTCTTTCTTGATAATCATACTTTTCAAAAATAGAATCTAATGAACGATCTCTAACTCCATTTTCAAAAAGCGTCAAGTATTTTTGCCATGGAATGCTTGCAGGTGCTTGACTGTCAAACTCATCTCTATATATATTAAGCGTTAAAAACCAATAATACTGGTCATGATATGGCCATAAAAACTCAGATCCTTTTGGCAACCCTGCTTGATACAAACGGTGCAAAGCTTCTTTTTGCGATTCACCTACGGTGTACAGTGCTTCTTCGGCATGATTTACAACAGGTGTTAAGGAAGTAATCAAGTTATCGTGATCAGCTCGCCACATAACCCCTTCCCATTCAACGCCTCCATTAAAAAGCTGAGGCTCTCCATTTTTTCCATCGTTTTCTAAAGCATAGCGAACAACATAACCCCCGTTAGAAATACCTAACGCATACGTTTTTATATCAAAATATTCTGTCACTTCTTTTTGAAGTTTGTGACGATAATTTTCAAACAAAAATCTCTGAGCTATTTTTGTCACTTCTCGGTATTGAATATGCCATTTTCTAATGGAGTCTTCTTCTTTGACTAGAGCGTTCTTTGCTTTAGCAAATGGATCATCTCTCACTTCTTCTCCCTGAGTTCCTTTATCAGAAGCAGCAAACGCAAACCCTTTTGCCAACACATAGTCGCTGAATAGTAAATCCGTTGATTTCTCATCTCGGGTAGCTGGGACTCCTGACATAACTAACTTTCCATTCCAATCATCAGGAATTCGAATGAGAAATTTACCACCATCAACTTCACCTTCTACTTGAACGCCCGTTATTTCTTCAGGCTGATACATGTAATACCATCCATTTTTTTCTTCTTTTGTTCCCCAATAGATAGGAGCCAGCCCAATGTTCCCATAGGCAGTCGCTGCTTGAAATTGAAGAGGATTTTTAGTCGTTAGCCAGTTTCCATACTTACCGTCAAACGTTGTGATATTCAAGTGATAACCTCCATTCACATTTGCTTTTGAAGACACTCTTGGGGACTGTACACGCATAATTCCAGCTAAATATTACCATCCTTTTCTCAAAAAGTACATCAAAACGCCTTTCTTACAGAAAGAAAGTAGACATTTATCACAACTGAGCCTATAGCGCCGTATAATATTGAAATTTATTCAAAAAAAGGAGTGTCAATGACTATGAGTTCGTTTAATCCTTCAAAACTTTCTACGACTCTTATTCCCCCTGCTACTTCCTCCTATCCGGTTTCCGGAAGAAAATATACTCTTACTCATTCTGATACAACCGGTCAGCTTTTTTTAAGCATCGGATGTTCATATAACAACAAGGCGATAGATAAAAATATGCGTGATGAAGTACTAGCTGCTCTTCACGTAACAGACCGACAAGCAGTTATTCAAGGCGAAGTTTTTGTTAGCGGAGGCGAGTTCAGCCGCGAGCAAGCGCAGCTTCGTTATCAAATTTTCCGTCGTGAACTCCCCCTTGCTTTAGAAGCAATGTTTTACGGAGATCAAGCGTTTTTTCAACATTATCC
>NZ_JBFULJ010000685.1:0-2069 GCF_056400385.1 Priestia sp. P5_B4 | reverse complement strand
CGTACACGCTGGAAGAACGCCCATTTCTCTTCATCTGTTCCTTCAGCTTTTGCAGGGTCATCAAATCCCCAGTGTTCACGTTTTACATGGGGAGGCGTTACTGGGCAGTGATCTGCTGCATGGCCACATAATGTAACGACCAAATTCGCATTATTTAAAATTTCAGGGTCAATGACATCAGATGTTTGGTTTGAGATATCAACACCAGCTTCTTTCATTGCTTTTACAGCATTGGGATTTAATCCATGAGCTTCTAACCCTGCACTGCGTACATCCCATTCATCATTATTTAGATATTTTTTTGCCCATCCTTCAGCCATTTGGCTACGGCAAGAGTTACCTGTACATAAGAAATAAAGTGTTTTTTTAGACATGTGTAAAATCTCCTTTATGATGTGTTAAGAAATAATTGATAACCAAATATATAAACCAACAAGCGTAATAAACAATGTTGGGATGGTTAAGATAATACCTGTTTTAAAATAGGTTCCCCAAGAAATCTTAACTCCTTTTGTCGAAAGAACGTGGAGCCATAAGAGAGTGGCTAGAGAGCCAATAGGTGTAATTTTTGGTCCTAAGTCCGAGCCAATGACGTTTGCATAAATCAAGGCTTCTTTAATTGTACCTGTTGCAGAAGTTGCATCAATGGCCAAAGCATCAATCATCACGGTTGGCATGTTGTTCATAATCGATGAAAGTATGGCTGCAATGAATCCCATGCCAATGGTTGCAGCAAATAATCCATGGTCAGCCGTTGCTTGAATGAGGCTTGCTAATACTTTAGTTAGCCCTACATTACGTAATCCATAGACAACAACATACATACCAATCGAAAAGAAAACAATCGCCCACGGAGCTCCTGCTAGCACTTTTTTAGTGTGAACAGCGGGACTCTTTCTTGCTATTCCTAAGAATAAAATCGCAATAATACCTGCGATAATAGAAACAGGAATATCGAAAAACTCACCAATAAAGTAACCAAGAACTAAAATGAATAAAACGATTCCTGATAAACGGAACATTTTCTTATCTTTAATGGCTTCAACCGGTTTCTGTAAATCATCTAGATTGTATTTCTTAGGGATGCTTTTACGAAAGTACAAATATAAGACAACAATACTTGCCAAAAGTGAGAACAGATCTGGCACAATCATACGTGATGCAAATTCAGAAAAGCGAATACCAAAGAAATCAGCTGATACAATGTTGACCAAGTTACTTACTACAAGAGGTAACGATGTTGTATCTGCAATGAATCCACTGGCGATAATAAAGGGGAAGACCATTTTATCTTCAAATTTAAGTGCTCGTACCATGGCAAGTACAATAGGTGTTAGAATTAAGGCTGCTCCATCGTTTGCGAATAATGCTGCTACTATAGCTCCAAGGAGGGATACATAAACGAACATGCGAACGCCATTGCCTCCTGCAGTACGCGCCATATGTAAAGCTGCCCACTCGAAAAATCCAATTTCATCTAAAATTAAGGAAATAATAATAACTGCAATAAACGTTAATGTTGCATTCCATACAATTTGAGTTACATCCAGCACGTCATGGAAATCAACCACACCTGCTAAAAGAGCTAATACTGCGCCTCCACATGCTGACCAACCAATAGACAAGTTCTTTGGCTGCCAAATGACAAAAATCAATGTCACTAAGAAGATGAGGGAGGCTACTATAACTGATATCACTTTACAGACCTCCTATTATTAGCAACAATTAATACGTAAACCTTGCTTTTCTAGTTCTTTTAATCGTTCATCTTCGCTTGGTAAAGAATCGAGTATATCAAGGACAAACTGATAATAGCTGTTTTCTTTATTTAAGGAATAGAAGATCCAATGTCCTTTTCGTCTTTCACTTACGAGTTCGATAGCTCTTAACTTCCGCAAGTGTTGGCTAATAGCCGGTTGACTTGCTTTATAAATTTCAACTAGCTCACAAACACAGCACTCGTTATTTTGGAGCAGCTTCATCATTGACAATCTTGTCTTATCTCCAAGCAGCTTCAGTATCTGTACTGCTTTTTCCACTTCTACCTGCGCTTTTACATCCATTATGAC
>NZ_JBFULJ010000684.1:0-2077 GCF_056400385.1 Priestia sp. P5_B4 | reverse complement strand
TATGAGTAAGGTGCACTCCCCTTTTGCACAGGGGAGTTTTTTAATTGAATCGAGTGCTTACTCCAACGTTTTTTTACATACCATAATCCCTATACACGTTAATAAATTTCTTATAGCCTTCTTTATTCTTTTCACTGTAAAATATAAAGTAGATGTACATAAACTTAATACACACATAAGGAGAGATGGAGAATGAATGGAATTGGACGACTTCCACAAAAGCTTAATGGCCATTTGATTTTAGAAAATATTCAAGAAACCATGATCATTGCAGATAAAGACTATCGTGTGCAGTGGATGAATGCAAGAGCAATTGAAACACTCCAGCCAGTACTCCCAATCTACCAGTTATCTCATATCGAAGAGTTAATTGGAAAGCATATGGACTTCTTTCATTCCAATTCTGAAGAAGCGGAAAAATTACTCACCTCTCTTCATACAACCTACCGAACGCGTATAACGATTGGCAGTCAATACGTAGCAGAAGCTGTGATTCACCCTATTGATACAAAAGACGGCGAGCGTTATGGCTACTTGCTTATGCTATTAGACTTTACAGATCAAGCCGAAGCAGAGCTTGAAAAAGAACGGTTAATTGAGGATTTGTCCACACCTTTATTAAAAATATGGGACGAGGTTTTAGCTGTGCCCATTACCGGTAAGATGGATATAGAACGTGGTAAGAAGCTAACTGAAACGGTATTGGAGGCAGTTGTAAAAGAACAGGCGCGCTATTTGCTTATTGATTTATCTTCCCTTCATTCGTTAGATGAAGAACACGGTTATTATATTAACACGCTTCACGATGCTTTGCGTTTGATTGGTACCACTTGCCTTATTGTTGGTCTTTCTTCAAAAATGGCTCTTTCGCTTGTAGATTTTCAGTTTAATTGGCGAACATTTTCCACTGTCCAACAAAGCATCTCTTACATTTTAGAAAAAAAGAATTATCGTATTGCACCCATTTCATAAGCCCATCATATCATTAAGTAATCCTCTCTCAATCGCTTTTTCCTTCAATCGGAAAAGGCGATTTTAGTTATGAGGAATTGTGAACGTTTAGGCACTTATCATCATAGGATACATTAATCAACCATAGAAAAGGGTGAGAGCGTATGCCAAGTGTTATTAACATTTATAATTTAAAGATCAACAGTATCTCAAGCAACGGTTCTGTCAACATTGGCGAAGCACTCCATAACAGTCACACGGCTCATTCAAAATCCACTGGTACGAACTCTTCTTATGGCGATGTCTCACCTGCTTCCTCGAAAATGCGAAACATTTATATCGATCCTGATACAAATGACCAAACAGATATTGCAAACGTTGATCATGTCAATGGTTATCAGCAGTGATATAGGGCAATGCTTGTCAACAGCATGACGACAAACGGTGAATACATTCTCTCTGAACGCAATAGACCGTTGGAGTAGAATGAATAAAAACAGTAAGGAGTCTCTTTATGCCTCTTCAAATTAACGTTTTTAATATCGTAACAAACGGTGTCACGCAAAACGCAAATATTGATTTTGGTTCCACCATTCAAAACAGTCACACGGCGAACTCCAAGTTTAACGGAGCGAATTTCTCTTTAGGTAACTTCTCTCCTACTTGCTCTCAAATGAATACGGGCGTGTTAGATCCTGATGTAAGTGATCAAGATCAAATTGCAAACCCTTCAGCTCCAATTGGAAATCAAATTTAGCTTTAACAATTTTGTCGTTTTACTTGGCACATTACAAGGAGGTGTGTAAATATGTTTCCATTTGGAAAGTCTCCTTTTAAAGGAATGATGGAAAATATCCCAAAAGGAATGGCATCTAAAGACATGAATAAGTATATTCAGCAAATGATTTCTTCTACCATGTCCCATTCTTTTCCGGATTTTATGCAAGGAAATGAATTCTTTAAGCAAGCCCAAGACATGATGAAAGAACAGCAGGATATGGGAACTGAAGGTCATGGACAAAAGCCAAGAAGATTTGATTCAAACGTCATCAATACATTAGATGAATGCATTGTGCAGCTAAAAATCCCTAACCGCGATATTGTATCAAGCATTAAAGTCTATCAT
>NZ_JBFULJ010000683.1:0-2079 GCF_056400385.1 Priestia sp. P5_B4 | reverse complement strand
GCTTATCAGTACTACTTGTTCGACAGAATTAAAGGGCGAAAAATATTTCTCCCATTTAGAATCAGGAAGCCTTAATGCGTTATAAAAATATGAGGTACTAAAAGAAATTATATTTCCTAAAATAAGTGATAAATCCGCTCTAATAAGTCCACTTAGATAAGACAGTGCTACTGTAACTATGGCCATGATTATATAGCTTACCTTTGAATCATCCTCAAAATCTTTTCGCATAGATAAATAAACATATGGAATGCAGTAAATGGTAAAAATTATAAAAGGGAGTAGTCTTCTCATATAGTAATCTCTCCAATATTTGGGGTTCGACATAGTTTTCTATTATTATAAATTACCGAAGAGAATTTTTTCCAGTTTTTTGTACGCAGAGAGTGTAGAAATACTTATATGTATCATGATCGTTTGTAGAATCATTCCTTAGGGCAAAGTAAAAAAGCACGCTTATGAGTGCTTTTTTACAGTATATTTATTTAAACAGGACGTGTGTTTTCATCGAACATTTTCCGTTTACTGGTAACAATTACTTCTTTATTTTTCTCCTAAAATGGCTACAGGGCTAAATACCTCGTAATGAATACGTTCGTTTGGTATATCCCATCTATGTAGTGCTTTAAGAATAGCTTCCATAAACGGAATCGACCCGCAGAAATAAAAGACAGCTTCTTTTGAAGGAACAACGGATTGTAACAATTCTAAATCAATATAACCCTCTTTATCAAAATCAGTGCCAAATCCATCCCCTTCATTAGGCGAGCTATAACAGATGAAGGAGGTAACATTTTCGTTATTTCTATTTAGTTGAGCCACATGTTCTTTAAAAGCATGCGTTTTCCCATTAATACTTGCATGAAGAAAGGTAACCTTACGTGTAGGTTGTTTTTCTACAATGGTATTCAGCATACTAAGCAAAGGTGTAATACCTATACCTCCACTAATTAGCACAACGGGAAGTTCACTGTGATCAAGTACAAAATCTCCAGCTGGAGCTGAGAACTTAAGAGTATCTCCTGTCTGAACTTGTTTATGTAAATAGTTTGACACGATTCCTGCTGGCGCACCGTCATGCCCTTCTTCTCGTTTTACACTGATTCGATAATAATCCTTTCCAGGGGCTTCAGAAAGACTATAGTGGCGAATATGCGTGTATTTCTCTCCCGGAACATTTGCTGCTAATGTAAGGTATTGTCCTGCTTTATAAGAGGCAATTTCTTTCTCATTTTTAGCTTTTAAATAAAAAGACGTTACATTATCACTTTCTTCTACTTTCTTATCTATATAAAAGCTTTGATATCCTTCCCAACCTCCAGGTTGACTCTCTGTCTCTTCGTAGAGAGCTTCTTCTAGCTCAATAAAAGCATTGGCAATATATCCGTACGCTTTTCCCCATGCTTCAATAATCTCATCTGAAGCTGTATCTCCCAAAACATCCTTTACTGCTTGAAGTAAAGTTTCACCAACGACTGGATATTGTTCTGCCTTTACCCCTATCGCACGATGCTTTTGTGAAATCCGTTCAATTACAGGTTTAATGGCTTCTAAGTTTGTAATATGTTCTCCTGCAGCATACACGGCATATCCTAATGCTTCCTGTTGAATTCCTCTTTTTTGATTTGTTTGATTGAACATATTATATAAATCTGGCGCTTTTTCAAATAACAATTCATAAAATCTCTTTCCTATTTGTTTACTATGTTCTTTTAAAACTGGCACTGTTGATTGGACAATTTCAATCGTTTTAGAATCAAGCATATAACATCCACCTTTTAAGAATTTTTCATATGTATTAATCTTTTTTAATACTACAATTTAATATGGATAAATTTGGATTATCCTATACTGGAATGAAAATACTAACTTTAGTTACCGTAATGAATAGGTTTTTTAAGAAACAACTTTATTAGATTTGACATTACTTTAATTTGGCTTTTCAACAAGTATCCAAGGGACTTCTATCTCAAAATCAAGTTGAAGTACGGGTCTGGTAAATCCGCCAGGGACAAATTCTAAATCGTTGGAAAAGCCAATATGTAGGTTATTGCTTATTTCAATTGCACCATCTGAATT
>NZ_JBFULJ010000682.1:0-2079 GCF_056400385.1 Priestia sp. P5_B4 | reverse complement strand
TGTTCCCCCTGTAATTTTTTCCATAAATCATGTCTCTATTACTTATAATATAACAATACCAATAAGTCAACTAGGTTTTATGTTTTTTCCTGAAGACAKTTTTTTTGAATAATTTTGACAAAACAAAAAAGCTAAGGATTTTCCTTAGCTTTCTATTTTACGCTTGTATGTACTTCAGTGGCCTTTTGCCCAGTTACCAGAGATGGTTTTTCTTTCATTACACCGGATGTACTACAATTCATATATAGGATTACATTTCATATAATTCATTTAGCCATTTTACAAACAAATGTCTGGGCAATTCTAGTTCGTGAAGCTCGACATATTGAATATCAGATAGCGTCGTCCCTCTAGCCATATAAAAGTACCACTGCCAGCCAATATCTTTAGCAATGGCATAGGATTTAGCTAGATCTTGTCTATTATCTGTCTGCTGCATATCATTCATCCACTGCGTTTCATCCGCTTCATACTCATAATAATGGAGAGTATATTTATCACACCAATACGTAAGGTCCTGATGGGAAAACGGATTTTCTCCGTCACATACTTGAAGCAATAGCATTCTTAAATTTTCCGGTGTATACGGTAATATAATTTTTTGATCTGCACGTCTCATTTTGCTACCTTCCTGACATGTTCGTTTCTTTTATTACATCATGTACGGCTGCGTTTAGCAATAAGAAATGGATGACGTTTTCATTACTTTTCGTTTACAACATTTCATTTGCTTGCAAAAACCGCCGTATCTTCGACATACAGAGGCAGTCGGATTTTAACAATCGTCCCTTTGTTCTGTTCACTCTCAATCTGCAGGGTACCGTGATGATCATGAATAATTTTGGAGCTGATTGTTAATCCAAGCCCCATTCCTTTTTCTTTTAAAGTAAAAAACGGTTCTCCTATATGTTCTAGACGGTCTTTAGAAATTCCTACTCCTTCATCTCTAACTTCTATAAAAATATGGTTATCCTGCGCTGTTTTGATTGTAATGTAAATATTTCCAGGCCTATCCATGGCTTCAATTGCGTTTTTAAAAACATTAAGTAATACTTGAATAAGGTGATTTTTATTTCCATACACACTAGCGTTATTTGTTTGTTCATCGTATAAGAAGTCAATGTTTTTCAATAAAGCTTCATGGGAAGTTAAACTCATTACATACTTAACCGCTTCTGTAAGAGAAAACACGCGAAAATGTTCACTTTCAGGTTTTGACAAAAGGAGCATTTCACTGACAATACCATTAATTCGTTCCAGCTCATCAAGCATGATGTTAGCATACCCTATTGCGGATCGGTCTGTTTCTTTCATGAGCTGAACAAACCCTTTAATACTCGTAAGCGGATTTCTAATTTCATGAGCAATTCCAGCAGCTAATTCGCCTACTACAGAAAGCTTTTCCTTTTTTATCAGAAGCGCTTCTGCAAGCTTTTGCTGAGTGATATCTCGTCCAATTGTGATAAGAGCTTTTCTTGAGCCATCATCAAAAAACACAGGTACTTTAATAACATCAAATGTTTTGACCTCGCCGTTTGGTATTTCAAACGCTTCTTCCGTACGTACCTTTTCCTTTTTCCTCCAAGCTTCTTCATCCGATGAAATACAGTGTAAGAAAGCAGCTTGAAAGAAAGGGACAAGCTCCCCAAGTTCTGCATCGGTTTTACCCCTGTAATCAATACCCTTTAAATGATAAAGTTCTCTTCCAAAATCATTCACCGCCACCCATTTGCCAGCCCCATCTTTGAAACAAATAAAATCTGGCATTGAATTTATTAATGTAGCAAGCTGATACTGTTCATCAGACACCTGGGTATGAACCGAACGCTTATGAAGTAAATAAAACGTTCCAGCCGTTACGCCCACTAGTAAACTATCTTTTATCAAACTGCTAAGAGCATATGCTCCTTTAAAAAATGCCATTGTTTGAAAGACGATGTACACCCCTACAAGCAGAAGACCCGCTACCGCCGCTGCTTTTCGTACACCCTCCCTATTTTTTATCAATATTTCCCACCAGCCTTTGTTTTTTAAGTGAATACTCTCTATGTCTCATCAATTAAGTTCTGAATATTCTTC
>NZ_JBFULJ010000681.1:0-2080 GCF_056400385.1 Priestia sp. P5_B4 | reverse complement strand
GGCATAAAATTCTTCACGACCATTAAAATGGTTATTTATTCGATCATATTGATAGAGAAAATGCCATAACGTTCGCCTAATGGCCTGTACCCATTCTAGTTTAAAAGCAAGAGTTAAGGWATGCTCTGCCCAGGCTACTCCTTCTTGTTGAGCGAAAGCAATGAGCTGTTCTTCTTTTTGTTCTACGACATATAGAGATAACTTTTGAGCATTTTTCAAAAGATCAATATTTCCAGTTTCTAAAATGTCGTTAATCTTAGAAGCTACGTTAACCGCCTCTGATAAGAGCTTATCCTGGAAATTCTGTTTGTTGTCCCTAATAAAATCTGTCATCTTTTCTCTCTGATTATAAATAGTTTCCATTTTGAATACACCCCTTATTTGTTTAATGATTATCGTTATCCTTAGTTAGTATCCCTAAATGAATGATTATCAATTTTCATTTTTAGTCTTTGTATATAAACGAACGTCTTCCTTCTTTGTACTAACGACATTAGATATGTTTTTAGATAAAAACCAACAGGGCTTTTATAATGAATCTTTAAATCTGGATATATCCATGGTCGTACCCATTTTTTCAACATGATAAAGGGTTAATTAACGTCATGTTCGCTAGCTGATAYCCATTYAGATAGTTCATCAAAAATGTTCTGAACTTGTTCTTTATTTAACGTGTTAACATTCTCCCATGCACTAGAAATATAARTCTCTAGATRRTYWGGATAGGAAATGGATTCAGTAAKAAGGGMTTTATAAAAYAAAGGMTKACCRCMTTTATCTACTTCACCYTTAYATCTATAGTTTTCAAAYKTCCAACCMTYTTTTGTTTTTTTAAAATGATAAAGGTCCTTAAGTYCCCACYGAGGGCTGTAAATTCKCATTTTGAATCTAGATGCACTACTCAATTTCAGATACCTCCTACCTCTTCAAAAATATCATTTTAAATGAGACTCTTTTTATTTTCACCCTCAAAACATGTATTTTATATCCATCTTTTTTACCATATATATTGAGAATTGCTAACTATGTTGTGTTTCTCCTATAGCACTCCAATCTCATCACCAAAGTACTTTTTTGTTTTTTTACAAATTTATTTCATTGTTAAAATTTTATTTCAGTTTTTATAAGTACTAACTTACACTTATACCCCATGTTAAAATAACTTAAACTTTAATTTGTAGAATTTCTGTAAATAGTGAGGAAGGGGTTTGATAATACATGACAATAATTAAAATCAAAGAAATGTTAGAAACTTTATTACGGTATGAAGATAGTGAAATCACTCATACCTTTTGTAGTGGAAATCATACCTTTTCTCTCAGTTACTCTAAAGAACTAAAAAATTTTCAAGTGAAGAATATTGAAACGGGCCATATTGAACATTATCCTGATGTGGAGACTACATCTTTAGCTTTGTATAGARTAATAAGTATTGTGGAAAAAGAAGTCACTGAGTAATAATCCACTTTTAAAGTTTACATACCAAACATTCTAAGAAGCAAAAAGAGCCAGAATCATCTAGAAACAG
Organism: Priestia sp. P5_B4; assembly: GCF_056400385.1. Taxonomy (NCBI): domain Bacteria; kingdom Bacillati; phylum Bacillota; class Bacilli; order Caryophanales; family Bacillaceae; genus Priestia; species Priestia sp. P5_B4. The sequence continues at coordinate 552 of NZ_JBFULJ010000681.1, read as the reverse complement.
GCTTTTTTGGGTTTGAATATATAAATTCTTTTAYTTCTACGATTGAAAGACCTAATTGATGAGCTTCCTTCATGAGACTTATCCATTCCTGATCAAGCCTATTACCTTCTTTTTTTAGCACTCACGATTCCTCCAACGTTCCTAATTGGGATTAATTAGACGCTATCATTTAACGATAAAATATTAGAAATTAGTATTATTTATTCAACAAATTTCTTCTAATTCCCTGCAATATAAGTCCTTTTATATAATTAATTAAGATTTAATGTAGAAAAAAGTTTGCGATTCACCGTGGACAGACACCCTATGAAGCCTTTTTTCCTATAGATGGTTCAACCAATATTAAGGGAATGTTTTACAATAGCTGATTCATGGTTTATAGTGTACGTGAGGTTACATTATATTCCAAAAGGGGTGGATGATAGTGAGTTTGGTAAATATTGATAATAACGAATTTGATACAGGGAACTTTAAAGTTCAGGTTGGTCCACACAGAAGAATCGATCCTTCCAATGGCTATGTATTTTTTATGTGTGAGCCTAAAGAGGGAGA
>NZ_JBFULJ010000680.1:0-2081 GCF_056400385.1 Priestia sp. P5_B4 | reverse complement strand
GTTTTCAAATAGGTGCTATATTTCAATTGTAGTCAATTTATGCAAACGATTGCAAAAAAGGGGATGAAACGATGAAAGGGAAAAAATGGACAGCTTTAGCTCTAACACTGCCGCTGGCTGCTAGCTTATCAACAGGCGTTCACGCCGAAACTGTACATAAAGGTAAAGCTCCAACAGCAGATAAAAACGGTGTCTTTTATGAGGTGTATGTAAACTCTTTTTACGATGCAAATAAAGATGGACATGGTGATTTAAAAGGTCTTACACAAAAGCTGGACTATTTAAATGACGGAAATTCTCATACAAAGAATGATCTTCAAGTAAACGGGATTTGGATGATGCCAGTCAACCCTTCTCCTAGCTATCATAAATATGATGTAACGGACTATTATAACATTGATCCGCAGTACGGAAATCTGCAAGATTTTCGCAAGCTGATGAAAGAAGCAGACAAACGAGACGTAAAAGTCATTATGGACCTTGTTGTGAATCATACGAGCAGCGAACACCCTTGGTTTCAAGCTGCGTTAAAAGATAAAAACAGCAAGTACAGAGATTACTATATTTGGGCTGATAAAAATACCGACTTGAATGAAAAAGGATCTTGGGGACAGCAAGTATGGCATAAAGCTCCAAACGGAGAGTATTTTTACGGAACGTTTTGGGAAGGAATGCCTGACTTAAATTACGATAACCCTGAAGTAAGAAAAGAAATGATTAACGTCGGAAAGTTTTGGCTAAAGCAAGGCGTTGATGGTTTCCGCTTAGATGCTGCGCTTCATATTTTTAAAGGTCAAACGCCTGAAGGCGCTAAGAAAAATATCCTGTGGTGGAATGAGTTTAGAGATGCGATGAAAAAAGAAAACCCTAACGTATATCTAACGGGTGAAGTATGGGATCAGCCTGAAGTGGTAGCTCCTTACTATCAATCGCTTGATTCCCTATTTAACTTTGATTTAGCAGGGAAAATTGTCAGCTCTGTAAAAGCAGGAAATGATCAAGGAATCGCCACTGCAGCAGCGGCAACGGATGAGCTGTTCAAATCATACAATCCAAATAAAATTGACGGCATTTTCTTAACCAACCATGACCAAAACCGCGTCATGAGTGAACTGAGCGGCGATGTGAACAAAGCAAAATCAGCTGCTTCTATCTTACTTACGCTTCCTGGCAACCCGTATATTTATTACGGTGAAGAAATTGGCATGACCGGTGAAAAGCCTGATGAGTTAATCCGTGAACCGTTCCGCTGGTACGAAGGAAACGGACTTGGACAAACTAGCTGGGAAACACCTGTATATAACAAAGGCGGCAACGGCGTGTCTGTAGAAGCACAAACCAAACAAAAGGATTCTTTGTTAAATCATTACCGTGAAATGATTCGCGTGMGTCAGCAGCATGAAGAGTTAGTAAAAGGAACGCTTCAATCTATTTCAGTAGACAGTAAAGAAGTTGTTGCCTATAGCCGTACGTATAAAGGCAACTCGATTTGCGTGTATCATAATATTTCAAATCAACCTGTAAAAGTATCTGTAGCAGCGAAAGGTAAATTGATTTTTGCTAGTGAAAAAGGTGCTAAAAAAGTCAGAAATCAGCTTGTGATTCCGGCGAATGCCACGGTTTTGATAAAATAATTAAAAACACCTCTAAGTGATTACCTGGTAATCACTTAGAGGTGTTTTTTACCCAGAAGGAATAAAAAAGCGACACAGTTTTTTATTTCTTCTATGCTACAACTGTCATACTCGCGCAGCCGCCCTCTTTTAGAAATAGTTACATGATTTATATAAGTTGTAAAAAATACAGCATTTCTCGTCAGCAAGTGTAAACAGTGAAACTTTAATAATATATAGTGTGTTAAATCTTTCTTCCTTTTTTAATTCATTTATTTAATAGGTACCGATAAACTACATTATGGTACCTAAAACGAAATAGATAAACATATGTTCTAACATTGTTATGCATAGGGGTGTTAGATATGGGAGTCTCTGTTAATAATAGTGAAATATGTGTTGAAAGGATAATTTGCGGATCATTTATAGAAATAGGAATTACCTTCATAGCTCTATTCGTTATATATG
>NZ_JBFULJ010000679.1:0-2082 GCF_056400385.1 Priestia sp. P5_B4 | reverse complement strand
GGCTATGAAAGTGTCTAGCTAATTCAAATCAGCACAAGCATTGTACACAAAAACAACAAGAAAAAAAGACTGCATTTTCTCAGCTCCTCTTGCTATGATGTCAGGTAGACAGATATCAGTGTAAAGAGGAGTTTTGTTTATGTTTATTAATTTTTCAAAAGAAGACAAAGATAAAATGCTGAATGAAATTCAAACGTTTTTTTATAACGAACGAGATGAAGAAATCAGTGAATTTGCAGCGGAAAATGTATTARAGTTTATTAAAGAACATATCGGTCCCCACTTTTATAACCAAGCAATTAAAGATGCAGAAGATATTATGAACCAAGTCATGCTTTCTGCAGAAGAAAATTTACATGCATTAAAAAAACCGATTGAAAAGTAGTTCAAAAAAGAAAATATGAAGTAGAACAAAAGCGCTTTATGTACAAAAACATAAAGCGCTTTTGTTTGTCTATGAAACAAATTATTTGTTCGCATAAGTGATATATGATACATTCGTTTTAAGATAATATTAACGTTAACGTAAAGGTTATATTTGGAGTGTTTTAATTTAACTCGACGAGGGCATAACTTCAGCAAGCAGGGACATAATGAGGTAATTATAAGAGGAAAGAAGGGACTATACGTGAGCAACATTACGAAAGATCAGCTAACAAAATCTATTGTGAAAGCAAATGAAAATCGTTTAACAGATAATAGTGATTTTGATATCTATCAAGAGCTGGAAAATGTGCTTCAAGGGGTCGGTTTATCAGCAAAAGACAGCGGAGGAAGCATTACGTTTTACGGAGAAGATCCGGTTGTTCCTAGTACGCTGCGTCTTGCCTCAGCAGCAGCCATTGCACTAGTTGCTAAATCAGTAGCTGTCTCAAAAATTTGGAGAATACGCGGAGGAAAAGGTCAAGATATTCATATGGATTTACGAAAAGCGATCCGAAGATTATCACCTTTTTACGATAAAAAATGGGAAAAGCTTAATGGGTACGCACCAAGTAAAGCAAATGATCCATATAACCCATTAGGCTTTCGCTTTTATCAAACAAAAGATGACAAATGGGTGATGCCGCTGAATCCATATCCACGCTCTAAGCATGAAACGCTAAAGTTGTTAAATTGTATAGAAGACCCTGATGCAGTGGCAAAAGCAATTCGCGGTTGGAATGCAGAAGAATTAGAGAAAGCTGCAGCGGAGCGAGGAGTTATCATGCCTGTTGTGCGGACAATTGAAGAGTTTATGAATGAGTCCGTGTATGAAGAAATAGCGCAGCTTCCTTTAATTGAAATTGAAAAGATTGGAGAAAGTGAGCCGATTCCTTTTTCAAAGAATCCTAAAACGCCGCTAGATGGTGTTCGAGCATTAGGCCTTGGTCATGTTATTGCAGGAGCAGGATTTGGTAGAGCGCTCGCTTTACACGGTGCGGACGTGTTAAATATTTGGAAGCCAACGGACTGGGAGCATGATACGATTTACGCTACGTCTAATGTCGGTATGCGCTCTTCAACGCTGGATATTGGTGAAAAAGAAGGAAAAGAAAAAATGGTTGAACTTCTACAAGGAGCAGATATCTTTTTTGCGAACCGTCGATACGGATTCCTAGAGAGATACGATCTAACCGCTGAAGAGTGTGCAAAATTGAAACCAGGAATCGTCCACTGCACCGTTAACCTGCATGGAACGCAAGGAGAGTGGGCAAAAAGAAATGGATTTGACCAAACAGCGGGAAGCGTAACGGGAGTCATGGCGTTAGAAGGATCGCCAGAAAATCCTAAGCTGCCTCCTATTGTAGTTGTCAATGATTATGCGGTTTCTTGGCTGCTTGAAGTCGGTGCTTTAATGGCACTGGAAAGAAGAGCAAAAGAAGGAGGCAGCTACCGCGTGCGTGTATCATTGGATCGCGTATCTTTATGGATTTTGTCAATGGGCATCTATGACAAAGCGTACGTTCATCAAACAGCTGGTTCATCAGAAAAGCACGAGTACTTGTAGCGTTTGCTGTACTTGTTCATAAATATCTGAATCTCTTAACGTTTGATCAATTGTTTCTTTTCCTTTTAAATAACCAAAATATGCAATCACCG
>NZ_JBFULJ010000678.1:0-2085 GCF_056400385.1 Priestia sp. P5_B4 | reverse complement strand
ATATGTGAAGAGAAAACACACTTCATAATAAAGCCCCTTTTGAATAGAGGAATAAATACCTTCAAAAGGGGGGAGAGTTGGAATTTTATCTTTCTTGATGTTTATACTCGAGTAGTTTTACGACGTTTTCTACATCATTTTCAGCAGAAAGTTCGTTGATATTCACTTTATAAATAAGCGTATCCGTTGCAAAAAATTCATCTTCTCCTTCAGGTTTTACTTTTAAGTTTAAGATTTTCACCCGCACAATATGAGTGAACTTACCGCCTTTACCGGGCTGTATTTCACCCATTTGTATCCCGATATCATCTTTTTTAATAGGGCGAACTTTTACTTTTTTATGCTGTTTACCGTAAACCTTCTCATAATGAGAAGTAATATCTTGATGTACCCAAGGTTCAAGATATTGATAAATAAAATCTTTTACAACAGGCTGACTTACGTGTGATTCTATATTTTCTTCTGGTATATTTTCTTCTGCGGAAATGGAAAGCGTAAAACAAAAAAAGACAAATGCTGCTAAAAATAAAAATTTTCCCACGAAAAAACCCACCTTACCTGTTCGTTTATGTAGCTGATTTTCTAGATCTGCCTCTTTATCTTTTGAACAAAGGCAGGAAGGTATGCACAATTTTTTTTGTGGAATTTACCTTATTTAAAATCAATTTAGTTTAAATAAGATATGTTCTAAATAATTGATTGAAAATTCAAATGCGGTTTACGTACAAAAAATAGCCAAGTGCGCCTTTACATAGAGGCACTTGGCTATTTTCATGAATATTTTATGCTGCTGTTTTCTTATTGCCTTTAAAAATAAAATAAAGAGCTAATAACATAAATGCTACACCAATCCAGCGGGATAGATCAAAGGGTACTTCCTTGCTTCCAAACCAGCCAAAATGGTCGATAATCATACTTGCAAATAACTGACCGATAACAGTTGAGATATTAGCTGCTGTTACACCAATTTTAGGTACAGCTAAAACCGTTAGAAATAAATAAGATGCTCCGAATAAAGCGCAGGTAAGCTGCCATTTAGGGACATCGAAAACCGAGAGAATGTTTCCTTGACCAAAAAATACAACGACAATTGTTAAAATCATGGCACCTGTTGCAAAGGTTAAAAAAGCTGTTTCAAACGTACCTGTTTTTTTACTTAGTGTGCCGTTAATAGAAGACTGAGCGCTTAGCGTTAATCCTCCTATTAAGGTAAGGATCACCATCAATAAACTCATCATAAAACCCTCCTAGAAAATAAGTACAAGCGCAATTCCCATACATACAATAGCCATTACGCGTTCTTTGTTAATTTTAATTTTGCTGCTGCCAAGCCAACCAAAATGCTCAATGATCATACTTGTAATCATTTGGCCCACAATAACAGCAACCATTGAAACGCCAATTCCGATAAAGGGGATACTAATCACTAGAATTGTTAAATACACCGTACCTAATAAACCGCCGGTTAAATTCCACTTAGGTGCTTTTAAGACGTAAGGTAAATCTCCTTTTCCAGCAAATAAAGTAGTCAGACCTAAAATGAGTGTTCCCATGATAAAAATATAATAACTGCTTTCAAGTTTCMCCACTGTTTTTCCAAGTTCTCCGGCAATAGCGCCTTCCATACTTAAAGCAGCGCCGCCTAGAACTGCAATCAAATAAACCAACAACTTCACGTTTATCACTCCAATATTTCTTTATATTCATATATCTAGAAAAGTAGATATAATAAGTGAAAAAAACTCGTTAAAGTTTTTTTCGTAAGAATGAAGAAAGCTCTTGAAGCGTTTCTTCGTTTCGGCGATAGTATGTCCATTGACCGTGCCGAATTGACTCTAACAAACCTGCTTTTTGCATCATGGAAAGATAACTGGACACTGTGGACTGAGACAGCTGAGCTTTTTCCTGAATATCTCCCACGCAAACACCGCCTCTGCTGCTGACCTCCTTAGGCAAATGTGCTTGTTTGTCTTTAAAATGCTTTTCAGGTTCTTTTAACCACTCCAATATATTTAATCGAGTTTCATTAGATAATGCTTTAAAGATATCAATAGGTTTCATACTTATTATTTTATTCGTCACAGC
>NZ_JBFULJ010000677.1:0-2088 GCF_056400385.1 Priestia sp. P5_B4 | reverse complement strand
GGTGTAGTTATGTCTAAATCTCTTCTTTTTTTATCAATAAATATTTTTAATACTTGATAGGCGAAGTGATCGTACATGCTGATTTTCATCTTTTAATAGAAGAGTTTGTTCAAGTAAGTTTAAGTTTTGAATATAACCTTTTACCGTTTGAACAAAACCGTTGTTTTGATAGTTAATAGTTAATAATTTATTTGTTTTTAGCGCTTTTAAAATCATACCTATTTTCTCCCTTCTTATGTCGTAGCGGTCGAAAAACTACAAAATAACGAAGAAGCATTGGAGGCTTGTATTATTTATAAAAATTACTCTATTTTTTATAAATGCTCTCCTGCTACTAATAGTAGAGGGTGATGGTGAAAAACAGATGAAAGATAAAGGATAAGGTTTGATTTATTGTAATGAACTGACTTTTCCTTTACAAATCCCTATTTCAAATTTCTTTTTAGTGATAAAATACTGTTAGTGAAATAACTACTTCTCTTCATTAAAGGGTAAGAACGGGTTATATTGATAGAGTTTTAGTTCTCTATTTCTAGTAATGAAAAAAGAGATAGAGAAATAGACTAATAAAAATCAATCAAGGAGTTTTTTTATGGATCAGAGTTTTATTTTAAATCTTTTAGAAATTTTACTGATTAACATTGTACTGAGTGGCGATAACGCAGTCGTGATTGCTTTAGCTTGTCGGAATCTTCCGGACGAGCATCGAAACAAAGCGGTTGTTTTCGGTACATTAGGAGCGGTTGTATTACGTGTAGGGCTAACGTTTGTCGCTGTATATTTATTAACAATCCCATTTTTAAATTTCATCGGAGGCCTGCTTCTTCTATGGATTGCGATTAGTCTTTTAAAAGGTGAAGATGACGGAGATATTAAAGCGAATTCAACTCTAGCAGGTGCTATTAAAACAATTATTATAGCGGATCTTGTTATGAGTTTAGATAACGTAGTAGCGGTTGCGGGTGCGGCTAACGGCAATATTCTACTCATTATCCTTGGTCTTGTTATCAGCATTCCGTTAATCATTTGGGGAAGTCAGCTTTTAATGAAAATCATGGAAAAATTCCCGATTATCATCATTGCCGGAGCAGCGCTTCTTGGCTATACTGCTGGTGAAATGATTTTTAAAGACAAAGCGGTGGGACATGTATTAGAAGGATTAAATCCGCATTTGCATATGATTGTTCCTATTTTGTTAGCTATTTTAGTTGTTGTTGTTGGGAAACTTAGCGGACGTTCTAAAAAAGAAACGCATTAATCCTAAAAAAGAGGTTGGGACAAAAGTATTTGATGAAGTGAAAAACGAACCACTAATCAAAATGTTTGATTAGTGGTTCGTTTTTTTGTTGTGGTGAACGTAGGCTTCCTTTGTTTAGATCCTTCTAGCAGTTGATTGGAGGACAAGGCGAAGACTCCTGCGGGAAAAGCGGAAGGGATGAGACCCCGCAGGAGCGTACGCGACGAGGAGGCTCATCGGCCGCCCGCGGAAAGCGAAGTCTTGTACGGAAATCAACTGCGGTGTCATAAGCGGTTCAGCTCATGTATCCCATTTATTCGTCTTTAGATTGGATTCATTTCGCTATGTCTCAACCTCTTTTTTTATTACTTAGCTAATGGAGGTGCGGAATTAACGTCTTGTATCGTCTCTACAGGAGGATGAAATTCATTTTCCATTTTCGATACAACTACAGTTGCTACACCATTTCCAATTAAGTTTGTAATGGCACGAGCTTCCGACATAAAGCGGTCTACCCCAATTAACAGCGCGATTCCTTCAACTGGAATCATCGGGAATGCAGCAAGCGTAGCTGCTAGTGTAATAAATCCAGAGCCAGTAACTCCGGCAGCTCCTTTAGACGTTAGCATTAAAATACCAAGTAGCGTAATCTCTTGCATTAACGACAGGTCGACTCCATACGCTTGAGCGATAAAGATAGCAGCCATGGATAAGTAGATGGCTGTTCCATCTAGGTTAAATGAGTAACCAGTTGGAATGACAAGTCCTACCACAGATTTTGAACATCCGTACTTCTCCATTTTGTCCATCATTTTTGGCAGTGCAGATTCCGAAGAAGACGTACCTAATAC
>NZ_JBFULJ010000676.1:0-2098 GCF_056400385.1 Priestia sp. P5_B4 | reverse complement strand
TGGAAAAACTGCTTCTGCTCAGGAAGAGTTGGATTATGTTTTAGCACACGATGAAACGGGAGAATTCTATGAAATGGCTATGGCAGACGATGAACTAAAAGGATTAACGGTAAGAAGGTAAAAAAAAAGAAGCTGGGTTTCAGCTTCTTTTTTTTATCCCTCTTTTGCACCTTGTCTTTTCAAAGAAATGGATTCAGAAATTTCCAGTGCAAGAATGATAATTGTGCCAAGAACTAATCCGTTGCTTAAAAACGTAGTAACTAAAGGTGGCAGTGTTGAAAAAGCTTGAGAAGGCAAAAACATAACCCCTATCCCCGACAGCAACGCAATACCGGCTTTTTTCATTGCTTTTTCGGGCTGTTTGGCATGCTTGAATTCTCCAATTCCAAGAGCCATCATACCTGTAAAAACAGGAAAGATTGCCGCGTATCCGACAGCAGGAGGAAGAGCGGACATAATGGATGTTAAAGGAGTAAAGATACTCAAAAAAAGCAAAAGACACGATGCTACAATAAAAGGAACTCGGCTATAAAGATTTGTAGCTGAAATAAATCCGCCGGAACCTGAAATAGGAACGGCACCGACACCTGAAAACAATCCTCCAAGCAGCTGACTTATACCCGAAACCATCCCGGAACGCTTAATATTGTCTTTTTCAATTTTTTCTCCTTTGTGTTTATAAACAGACTCAACAACACGAATAGAAGCGAGCATGTTTGTAATTAAAATGAGCGTCACAAAAAAAGCAGTGACAACCATATTCCATTCAACGCGAGGAGCTCCAAATACAAACACTTTAGGTATGTAAAATAACTGCGCCTGAAACTCGATAGGTTTAGCTAACCCTAGCATTGCAAATACTCCCCAGCCTACACCAATACTAATAATAATGCTGAGCTTATTTAACGTCCGGTGTGATAATAAATAAAAAGTCAGCAGCAAAATCGCAGCTGAAGCCAGCGCAATAGGAAGTTTAATAGCTGAATTCGTTTCTGTAATACCAAACATTCCTTTTAAAAAGGAACCGCTGAGCTGCGTCACTAATAAAATTAAATATGTACCGGTAACTGTCGGGGTAAAGTATTTTGCTAGTTTATCAATGAGACCAAGCAGGCTCATCAAAATAGCGATTACCCCGCTTATAAGGAGGGTGAACTGCAGCACCCGGAGCGTTTCAGAGTGAGAACCAAATAGAACGGTTCCAAGACTCGCATACAGAGAAAAGACGCCCCACCAAACACCAGCTGGCCCTTCCATGATGGGATATTTATGCCCTATAAATACCTGCAAGAGCCCGGATAAAGCTAAAATAAATAACGTTCGCTGTAAAAATTGAATAGAATCCGCTGCGTTTAAATGAAACTGAGAAGCAATTACAATAGGAACAATCATACTATTAGAAATCATAAATAAAAACCATTGTAGTGAAGCAATGGAAACTCGAAACATTCTTAACACCTCAATTAATGCCGACGAGCGGCTGAATGAACCAACAGGCTGCTCTATTATTTTACCATGGGATTTCCAATTTGTAAGCGATATCTTGTTAAAAGGAAGATGAATAAAGTGTCAAAAAATTCAATATATTGTTGTAAAAAGAAGAAAGATAATTTATAATTTTCTTACAATTATAAATTATAAACATAAGAATAATTTATAATGAACTGACTAACAGTCAAGAAAGGAGGAGGAATAAGACAAATGAAACTATATCTGTCGGTTGATATGGAAGGAATTACGGGACTCGTCGATCACACAAATGTTCTGCGACAGAAAGAAAATTATGAGAGAAGCCGCAAAATAATGACGGATGAAGCAAATGCAGTAATTTATGCAGGATTTAGAGAACAGTGCTCAGAAGTTGTGGTAAATGACAGTCATTCGAGTATGAATAATCTCCTTGTTGAACGGCTTCATCCAGAAACTCAGCTTATTTCAGGAAGCATAAAACCATATTCAATGGTACAGGGATTAGATCAGACTTTTGATGGTGCTATGTTTCTAGGATATCATGCTAAAGCATCCATGCCTGGTGTCATGTCTCATTCGATGATATTTGGTGCTCGCAATATGTACATAGACGATACGAATATTGGAG
>NZ_JBFULJ010000675.1:0-2099 GCF_056400385.1 Priestia sp. P5_B4 | reverse complement strand
CCTTAACTCAAAATAAAAAACACTCTTCGCAGATGGAAGAGTGTTCGTTTATACACGATTTCTCTCATCTGTTAGAACAATACTGATGTTCCACAGGAATTAGCACCGTTCAAATGAATGTTTCATTTGATGGTTGCCGGGCATCGCAGGGCCAGTCCCTCCGCCACTCTGGATAAGAGTTCTATATAATTGTTGGTGGTTAACGTTTTGTTGTTAATAACTTTAATAAAGATTTTCTATATTGTCAACATAATTTTCTAAAAAATTTAAATCGTCTCATTTGTTTATTCAATATCCTTGTCCTGATAAACACATAAAAAAAGAGACGAAAGCGAGGTCTCTTTTTTTAAGGCAAGTGTACAGATTTTACGTGAGCTAACTTCCAATACATACTTTCTCCATTTGCCGTAATTAGTTCAACAATATTATTAGAAACTTCTTTAAGTACGCCAATCTTTTCTGATTGATCCCCTAAATCTAATACGACCAGCTGATTTTCATATTTTTTAAGCTGCTCTTCAAAGTTTCTGACAAAAGGTGCAGAGGCGGGCCTTACGGGGAGCTCTTTGTCACTTAAAGAATAAGGGGTTAACTCATTACTGTAAGGGGTAAGCCATTTCAAATGATGCAGAGAAACAAAGACATTTTTATACACTGGAGAATAAAACACAAGATAATCATTCAGCACGGATGTGATATAGCCATGCAATGATTTCCCTCCCGTTACATAAATTTCAATAAATTTCCCTTTTGCCTGCTGTAAAATATTACGATAAGAAATCCGCTGACTTTCTTCTATCAAATTCTCTTCTATTTCACGTAAAACCGTATAGTCTTCTTCCGATACTTCCCGCAAACGATGCATGTGTAAAAGAGGAATATACAAATAATCATGTCCATTATACAAAACCATAATATCTAATCCAAGATCAATAAGTCTTCCAACAAATGTCGTTTTACCTGAAATATCCAACTCCACAATTTTATTGATATAATGATTCATACTCATACTCATTCTCCTCCTTTTTCCTATATGTTAGAAAAGGTGCTTTATAAGCACCTTTTATGTTCCATTTCATCATGCTTTCCAACGATAATTTTTCGTTTTAATAACTTTCTCGGCCGGTGCTGAAGAGCGTGAACCCGTACGGCGTCCTCGAGAGCGATCGTCTGTGCGTCCACCCGTGCGGCGTCCTCGAGAGCGATCGTCTGTGCGTCCACCCGTGCGGCTTCCTGTACGTTCTTCTGTAGACTTCGCAGCTTCAGCCTCTCCATTTTCTTCTGTTTCTTCATTATTTTGATTGTTATCGTTTTGCTTAAAAGCCCCTTTTGCTCCCACACAAATGGTTTTAACGTGTCTTGGCTGTAAGCGTAATACTTGATTATTCTGCACAAGTGTAAATGTACCATTTCGGCTTTGTACTAACACGCCCTCTACAGCTTCAGGTCCTCCATTATTGATTGATACCCATTTATGAGAAAGGTGGGCAAAAAGATCGTTAAAGCTTTTGGATTTCATATATTCTGGTTCTTGGCTCACTAAGAGTTCATTTGCAGATTGACTAGTTTGATCTCCATTGTTGTTTTGATATTCACTCACACTCTTAACGTGTTCAGTATTAATATAGACGACACCGTCGTCCTCTGTGAGTAATACTATATAAGCAGATTCAAATGAACCTAAGACATCAAGAAGCTGACCTGCTTTTTTCTCAGGTCCACCTTGGTTAACCTGCACATATTTAGTTTTCATCAATGATAAAGTTGTAGCAAAAGTTTTTCCTCGATATAATTCTAATTCTGCGCTAATTCCAGTAAACGTTTGTGCCGAATTTGACATAGTATCTTCAGTGATACTTTTTACATGCGCTAAGTGATAATATACAAGTGTATATTCTTGTTGATTATTATTTTGGTTGTTTTGGTTGTTTTGGTTGTTATTTTCACCATTATTGTTATTATTGTTATTGTTGCTTTCCACTGCTAAGATTAAATAATCTGATTGCACGTCAACCAAATAACCTGTTTTAGATTCAGGTCCTCCACGATAAACGGTCACCACTCTTCCTTTTAGGGGTTTGAAGTGAGAAGAATAGCCT
>NZ_JBFULJ010000674.1:0-2108 GCF_056400385.1 Priestia sp. P5_B4 | reverse complement strand
GAGTTGCGTATAGGCAGCCTTTTCCTTTTTGTGCTGTTTCGTTGTCATAAAATCTTTCCTTTCAAAATACTGCCTATACGCAACTCTTACTAGTATAACTAAGTCTTGGGAACTCTATCCAATTATCTACTTTAAAAAAGACTAGCCAGAATAAACAAAATCCTGTTAAATTAAACGGTAGACATTTGCTGAAATAAAGGAGCTGTACATATGATAAACGTTTATATTCCAGCGCTTGAAACAAGCGCTGGCGAAAAAGCGGCACGCTATATTGATACATTAACCAAACCGATAGGAAGCCTTGGAAGACTCGAAGAAATAGCAGTGGAATTAGCGGCCATGACCGGGGAAGTTTTTCCGACAGTCACGCCGCCAGGAGTCCTCGTTTTTGCAGGCGATCATGGAATTGTAAAAGAAGGAGTTTCAGCCTATCCGCAAGACGTAACGGCACAAATGGCGCTGAATTTTTTGCAGGGAGGAGCAGCTATTAACGTGTTTAGTCAGCAAATAGATGCCCAGTTCAAACTGATTGACATCGGAATTGCTTCTGACCTTTCCCATACGGACCTTGTACAACGCAAAGTGAAGCTGGGCACAGCAAGTTTTTATAAAGAAGATGCGATGACGCGCAGTGAGGCAGAACTGGCTGTTCAAGTCGGATATGAAGAAGCTGAAGAGCTTATTGCCCAAGGAATTAAATGTTTGATTGTAGGAGAAATGGGCATCGGAAATACTACATCAAGCACGGCTATTTTAGCTGTATTGACAGGAGAAAAAGTCTCTAAGCTTGCAGGAATGGGCACAGGGATTTCTGACGAACAACTGCGCCACAAAGTGAATGTGATTGAAGAAGCGCTGCAAAACAGGCACATTAACCCTCAGGATCCGATTGATATTATTAGTAAAATAGGGGGGCTTGAAATTGCCGGGATGACAGGTGCTATGCTGGCGGCAGCTGCTCACCGTATTCCTATTTTAGTAGATGGTTTTATATGTACAGTTGCAGCCCTTCTAGCGACAGAAATCAATATACAAGCAAGAGACTATATGTTTGCTAGTCACGAATCTGTTGAACAAGGTCATGCGTGTGCAATGAAGCTTCTTGGCAAGAAACCGCTCCTCAACCTCAATCTTCGTTTAGGTGAGGGAAGTGGAGCTGCTGTTACATTTCCACTGCTGCACTCAGCTTCACTGATGATTGCCAATATGGCCACATTTCAATCTGCGGGAGTGTCTGAGAAAGAATAAACCTAAAAAAGACATGGGAACAAAACCATGTCTTTTTTCTTTATTTTATAAAAAAATCTTATATTTTTAACATCATAAACCAATAAATGCTAAAGCTAGCACCTGTTAAAATAAATGATCCAATAATTAACAATACCAGTGCAAYGCGTCGTTTAATCGCTTGAATTTCTCTATCTTTTGGCAAACGTCCCATTGGTCTTCCTCCATTATGTAAATATTTCACGTATTTTCCTATTTTACTTCGCTTTAAAAAGAGAGAACATATGTCAAAGTTACTAAAAATCAAATTATTTTACAAAAAAATTGTATCCCCGTTACAGCAGGGCAAAGAATACGTATTTTTTCAGTTAGAAAAGGACTGCTCTAAAGGTTTACTTACATGGCAACAACCTTTATCATATAACTGACTATACTATGATGTTATCCAAAGTTGGAAGAAATCTCAATAAATGTGAGTGTTATAATTACATGATAAGAGTCAGAAAATTTTAAAAAAGAGTGTGAGCAAACAATGAACGGTATGTTGATTATTCGGAACGGTGCTCCTTTTTATGAAGGAGCTTCCGTGCCTATTCCAAAAGATAAAGCCTGTATTATCGGACGAAGCAGTGAAGAATGGGAGCCTTATCTGGCCTTCCAAAGTGCTTACATTTCACGCAAGCATTTTGAAGTAACGTACGAAAGCAATGCCTTTTTCATTACAGACTTGTTTAGTAAACACGGGACAAAAGTAAACGGAGAAGAGTTACAGCCTGGAACCCCTCGTTTATTGAAAGAGCAGGATGTCATTACCTTAGCAAATGAGGAGGCAGCTTTAGTATTTAGAAATGATGATATGGATGCAACCCTCGATTTAGGAC
>NZ_JBFULJ010000673.1:0-2111 GCF_056400385.1 Priestia sp. P5_B4 | reverse complement strand
GTGCAGGATCTGCAACGTTTGCCAATGCACTTATTATCTTATCCGTGTTCGGAGCAATGATGATGTACTGCATCAGTTTAGTTTCTCTTTTCATTTTACGCAAAAAAGAACCTAACCTGTCCCGTCCTTTTAAAGTGAACTACCCGGTCGTGCCAAGCATTGCCTTAGTATTAGGGATTCTGTGCTTGTACAGCATCATAAAATACAGTGTTCTTACAACAAATTTAATGCTGTTTGGCGTTTCTCTACCTTTAATTTATGTGATTCTTGGAATTTTCCTTCTTTCAATTATTTACTATGTCTTTTATGGCTCTAGACAGCTCAAAAAAGAAGCAGCCAATTCATATCAAGAAGCATCCATTAAATAGGAAAGAAAACGGCTCGCTGTAAAGGCAAGCCGTTTTTCTTTCGAAATTAAAGGGTTGAGCGTTTTTTTGTAGAATGATATACTAGGTCTGTTTGTTGGAAGAATATACATACATTTATATTAGATAAAGAAGGGGCAATTATGATGAACAAACGTAATACAATCATTATCACGGTTGTTTCATCTATTCTGTTATCAGCCTGTCAGCAAGAAGAAACATTAAAAGACGGAAATACAATGATAGTAGAAAAAGATGCAAAAAAAGTACTAAACGAACCAAAAACACAGGTAGAAAGCATTCAATCGATTGATTTAAATAAAGAAGCAATGAGCGGGAAATTTATTACAGCCTGGATGACTGATTACTTTTCAGCGTTTGGAAAGGCAGTGGATCAAAACTCTTTTGATGATTTAAAAGCTTTTTTGAAAGCTGACAGTTCTTTTTATAAAGAGCAAAACCTTCTTGTTGAAAATTTCACACGTCAAGGCATCGAGCAGAAGAAGCAAACGTTCCATATTGTCAATTGGTATGAAGAACCTAACCATGTGTTCAAAATACAAACCCACGAGGAAAGCTTATTAAAACAGCCGGGTAAAGATCCTTATACTAAAATTTGTGACCGCCTTTATACAGCCGTTTATCAAAACGATACGTTAAAGTTATCGAATGTAGAACCATTTGACTTTTCATCTAAACCAAATGCAAGCACTGAAACTCCCACTACACAAACAACAGATTTACACGACTACGATGGAAAATGGACCACTGGCAATGATAACGGATCTCCTATCATTCAATTTCTTGCTACATCAAACTCGGAAGCAACGATTAAAATAAATTCGTACCAGCCACCTAGCAAAATCCGCGTGTCAACCGTTGAACAAAAAAATATTCGCTTTGAAAATAACCAAGCAGCCATTGAATATGAAAATGATGGACAAGGAAATAAAGGAACCATTGTCATTACGCTCAAAGAAAATTCCATTTCATTACTTGCTAAAACAGATCAAAATAAAAAGGCAAAGTGGGGAATTCCAAGCGGTGATTACGTGCTCGATACGTTTGAGAATTAAAGATTATTTTAAAAACAGACTAAATTCGGCATTGAGGAGGACACCTTATGCATAAAAAATGGACGATTGCATTCGTTCTACTGCTGCTAATGGTTTTGACAGCCTGTGAAGAAAAAGAAACAGTTAAGTTATCCAAACCAACCGAACCTTCCTCAGATGAAGTGATCCCAAAAGATCAAGCTAAGTCATCTCTTCCGCCTGATCTTGTATCAGAAAAAAAAGCAGAAAAAACTGCGGTTGAGACGATGAACAAAATTTCAAGTACCTATAAAGAATTAGGCGAAGAGTACGAATGGGAAAATGAATCTAACCCTGCTGATTATGAAACGCTAAAAAAAGCGTTAACGCCATACGCAACTTCATCTTTAATTGCAACAAAGCTAAAAAGTATTTCTACTAATTATTACTGCAAAGAATGCAATATGAGCTTTTTTCCTGATGTAACTCATCTGATTCGATTTGAACTTATTAACAATCACGCTGGGCAATTTTCGGTCTCGGCTATTGAGCCAATTAGTAAAGAAGGAAGCGGCGGACTGACCATTTACATGAATTTTAAATACGTTAATAAGCACTGGAAATTAAACGAATGGGATGAAGTTACCTATCATCAAAAATACCTCAACATTACGGCCGATGAATATATCAAATACGTAAAGTCAATTAATCC
>NZ_JBFULJ010000672.1:0-2123 GCF_056400385.1 Priestia sp. P5_B4 | reverse complement strand
CGTATCGTCTTTCGACACATTGACTTTTTCCCTTTATTCAAAAAACGGATGGTCTTCGTTAATTAAAATTCGCTCTGTTTTTGTTGCTTTCCCCGTCTTTTGATCAATATCAATAACGATTCCACTAAGCTGCGTTCTTCCTTCTTTTGGCACTTCAAATCGAACAGGAAGAGACGTTAAAAAACGCTTAATAACAGCTTCGCGCTCCATCCCTAAAATGCCGTCATATGGTCCCGTCATTCCTACGTCAGAGATGTAGGCTGTTCCTTTTGGCAATATACGATTGTCAGCTGTTTGAACATGCGTATGAGTGCCGACAACAGCGCTGACACGACCGTCCACATACCAGCTAATCGCTTGCTTTTCACTTGTTGTTTCAGCATGAAAATCAATAAAAATGAGCGGAGTGCGCTGACGTGCTTCTTCAATCAGGTCATCTGCTTTTTGAAATGGACAATCAAGCGGAGCCATAAACGTGCGCCCTTGTAAATTAATCACGGCTACCTCAAGCTGATTGTACGTAAAATACGTAATTCCCTTGCCAGGTGTACCTTCAGGAAAATTAGCTGGACGAACAAGATTTTTTGCATCGTCAATAAAATCAAAAATTTCACGTTTGTCCCACGCGTGGTTACCAAGGGTAATAATATTAGCCCCTGCTTGCAAGAACTGACGATAAATCTTTTCAGTAATGCCTTTTCCTGAAGCTGCATTTTCTCCATTCACAATTGTAAGTCCCGGAGAGTATTTTCTTTTTAATCTTGGTAAATATTCTTCAACCATTTCACGGCCTGGAGAACCAACTACGTCTCCAATAAATAAAATTCTCATGTAAAAGCTCCTATACTTCATTCTTAATCTGCATCTTCATCTCTACGAAAAAAAATAAAGTGGCGAAACGCCACTTCATTTTTATTTTGCATACTCTACTGCTCTTGTTTCACGAATAACGGTTACTTTGATGTGGCCAGGATAATCCAGCTCATCTTCAATTCGTTTTCGGATATCTCGAGCAAGTCGATGCGCTTCTAGATCACCAATCGTATCTGGTTTCACCATAATACGAACTTCACGCCCTGCTTGAATCGCAAATGATTTTTCAACGCCTTCATAAGACTCTGAAATTTCTTCTAACTTTTCAAGACGACGAATATAGTTTTCTAACGTCTCACTGCGAGCACCTGGTCTTGCAGCAGATAATGCATCCGCTGCTGCAACTAGTACAGCAATGATTGATGTTGGTTCTGTATCTCCATGGTGAGAAGCAATCGCGTTAATAACAACCGGATGTTCTTTATACTTTGTAGCTAATTCAACACCGATTTCTACGTGACTTCCTTCTACCTCATGGTCAATTGCTTTACCAATATCATGTAACAATCCTGCTCGTTTGGCTAACGTTTCATCTTCACCTAATTCAGCAGCCATAAGTCCTGATAAATACGCTACTTCCATTGAATGTTTCAGCACATTTTGACCATAGCTTGTTCTGAATTTTAAGCGACCAAGAATTTTCATCAAGTCTGGGTGCAACCCGTGAACACCGACTTCAAACGTCGTTTGTTCACCAACTTCACGAATATATTCGTCCACTTCACGGCGAGATTTTTCAACCATTTCTTCAATACGCGCGGGATGGATACGACCATCTTGAACGAGTTTATCAAGTGCAATTCTTGCTGTCTCACGACGAATTGGGTCAAATCCTGATAAAATAACTGCTTCTGGCGTATCATCAATAATAAGATCAATTCCTGTCAAAGTTTCAAGCGTACGGATGTTTCGACCTTCTCGACCGATAATTCGGCCTTTCATTTCGTCATTTGGCAAGTTAACAACTGAGACAGTCGTTTCAGCAACATGATCTGCTGCGCAACGCTGAATAGCAAGTGAAAGAATTTCTTTCGCCTTTTTATCGGCGTCTTCTTTTGCACGGTTTTCTGTTTCTTTTACCATTATTGCAATATCGTGGGAAAGTTCATTTTCAACACGATCTAAAATAATCGCTCTTGCATCTTCTCTTGTTAAGCTTGAAATGCGCTCTAGCTCTGTTTGCTGTGCACGTACTACTTCTTCAACTTTGCTTTCCATCTGTTCAATATGCTTTTGTTTAACAGTAAGAG
>NZ_JBFULJ010000671.1:0-2129 GCF_056400385.1 Priestia sp. P5_B4 | reverse complement strand
GTCTTTACTGGGTTTAATTAATAACTTATTGCCTTGTTCCGTTTTGTATTGTCGGAGTGAAAAACCAAGGAAATCAAACCCACTTTCGATATGTGTAACTTTGGTTTTATCTTCACTCAATTTAATTCCTCGCTTTTGTAAGTAAGGATTGAGTTTCTGATACATACTTTCAGCTTGTTCCTTCGTTTCCGTTACGATGACGAGGCAAGTAGACCACTGGAACCTCCCCAGCAGCCTCTCTCAGAACCGGACGTGAACCTCTCAGCTCATCCGGCTCCCATTATTCAGCCGTAGGCTTGATACCTAATTCCCAGTGTTTAAAAAGTCTGGGATTCTGTTTTGCAATTCTTCCCAAAAAGTATTCTGCCTTTTTCTTATGGCGTGTGAGCCTTTTATATTTCTTTCTTGCCCACATAATTAAGGCTTTATTGATATGCCTTAATGTTGAGTACATCTCGGATTTGTAGAATTTCCCATAGTAATTAATCCAACCTCTAATTTTTGAGTTAAACATATTTGATAGGTCCGTAAGGTCCTTTTCTGCTTTTAATTGTAGTTTCCATTCCCTTACGTTTTGCCGAATTGATTTCTTAGATTTATTACTAATGGCAGGTGTAAAGCCCACAAAGTGTTTTCCCCATCTATTCTTTACCAGTCTTGGTCTGAACGTATACCCTAGAAAATCAAACGCTATGGTTTCATAGTTTCCTTTTCTATCCTCATCCTTACAGTATACAATTCTGGTTTTAGTTGGATGTAGCTCAAGCTTACAGTCGTTCATTCTCCTATTTAGGGATTTAAGCAGCTTTCTTGCTTCACTTTCTGTCCTGCAGTGGATGACCGCGTCATCCGCATACCTAGCGAACGGATTGTTTGGATGATTAATAGACATCCATTTATCAAACGTGTAATGAAGAAATAAATTTGCTAATACTGGACTTATAATTCCTCCTTGAGGCGTGCCAGATGTACGCTCTTTTATACCTTCTTTCGCGTGAAAAGGTGCCTTTAACCATCTTTCGATGTATAACTTTACCCATTTTGTTTTAGTATGCTTTTCTACTGCTCTCATCAGTAACTGATGGTCAATGTTGTCAAATAAACCTTTTATATCGAATTCTAGAACCCAGTTATATTTCCAACACCTCTTGCGAGTAATCTCTATTGCTTGAATAGCACTTTTCCTAGGTCTATACCCATAGGAGTCCTCATGGAAGAATGGTTCCACAGAAGGTTCGAAATACAATTTTACTACCATTTGTGCAATTCTATCCGTAACTGTTGGGATACCTAATACTCTCGTACCCCCAGCTTTCTTCGGTATTTCTACAGCTTTAACTGCCGGAGGAAAGTAACTTCCTGAGGACATCCTGTTCCATAGTTTATAGAGATTATCCTTTAGATTCATTTCGAATTCTTCTATTGATTCTTCATCAATTCCTGCTGACCCTTTGTTTGCTTTTACTCTTAGAAAGGCTTCATAAACTACCTTTTTTGATATAGCATATGGCTTTGTTTTATCCATAAGTTCCTCCCACTTAGATGGTTGACTTGCCAATAAAACCGAATAATATAACCCCTTTGCTCCATCTCCGTTAGGAGACTTCCTTGCTACTACGAGTTATTCCGCCCCTATACATGGCATTGGTACTCTGATTCTTGTGGGGCCTCCACTTGTAATCTCTCCCTTAGCATCCATGTCGTAGGTTCCCACGTTCCATACTAAAGCCTATATTAAGTTCACGCCACCTTTATACCGGTCACCGAACGGACAGTAAACAGGTTTCCTCCGAACTTATCCTGAGTTAACGACTCCCCCTCAGTTTTGATGACGTTAATACGCTTTCGATACTTCGTCAGTGGTTCAATGGCTTTCGTCTCCTTAATACACACCTGACAGAGTCTTGCTCTGCCTTTTCCCTAACGCTCAATACCATAGCTTTTGACTATAGCACCTTAGGGTGGTTTGCAACCTCTACCTGTATAGCGATTGCGAGAGGCCTTCTCTCATCTTAAGTGCAGCATAGCTTGCTAGAGTGCTTTTCAAGCACTTAGTGTTTGCTTTCGTGGCACACAGTCATCTGCGTAAAGAATACGTCCTATTTTACATTTGGGATCGATTTTATATC
>NZ_JBFULJ010000670.1:0-2132 GCF_056400385.1 Priestia sp. P5_B4 | reverse complement strand
AACATGGGGAGCTATTGCTATTAGATGGGGAAAATAACACTACATTTTTAAAGCAACTGAAGGAGATGAATGTACGATGAATAAAAAACGTGTAGTTGTAACAGGACTTGGTGGGCTTACACCAATTGGAAATGACGTAGAAACAGCTTGGAAAAACGCAGTAGCAGGCGTGTCTGGCGTTGGTCCTTTAACAAGACTAGATGCAGATGAATTCCCGGCTAAAGTAGCGGCTGAAGTAAAAGATTTTAACGTGGAAGATTTTATTGACCGCAAAGAGGCTCGTAAGATGGATCGCTTTACTCAATATGCAATGGTAGCTGCATTGGCGGCTGTTAAAGATGCGGATTTGACTATTACAGAAGAAATTGCTCCAAACGTCGGCGTTTGGATTGGTTCTGGAATTGGCGGTATGGAAACGTTTGAAAACCAATATTCAACGTTATTAGAAAAAGGTGCCCGCCGCGTAAGTCCATTCTTCATTCCGATGATGATTCCTGATATGGCAACAGGACAAGTTTCTATTGCTTTAGGGGCCAAAGGCGTGAACTCTTGTACGGTAACGGCATGTGCAACAGGTACAAACTCTATTGGTGATGCGTTTAAAGTCATTCAACGCGGAGATGCAGACGTGATGGTGACGGGCGGTACGGAAGCGCCAATCACGCGTTTATCTATTGCTGGTTTCTGTGCGAATAAAGCACTTTCTACAAATCCAGATCCTGCAACAGCATCTCGTCCGTTTGATAAAGACCGCGACGGCTTCGTTATGGGAGAAGGTGCGGGTGTTATTGTGCTTGAAGAGCTTGAACATGCACTAGCGCGCGGCGCACGTATTTATGCTGAAATTGTGGGCTATGGTTCAACAGGAGATGCTCACCATATCACAGCGCCAGCTCCAGGAGGAGAAGGCGGCGTTCGTGCAATGCGTCATGCCATTGAAGATGCAGGCCTACAGCCAAGTGATATTGATTACATCAATGCTCACGGTACAAGTACAGGATACAATGATAAATTTGAAACAATGGCTATTAAAGAAGTATTTGGCGACCACGCTCAAAAAGTAGCAATTAGTTCAACAAAGTCAATGACTGGACACTTGTTAGGAGCTGCTGGCGGAGTAGAAGCTATTTTTAGTGTGAAGGCAATTCAAGACGGTATTCTTCCTCCAACAATTAACTATCAAACACCTGATGAAGAGTGTGATTTAGACTACATTCCAAACAAAGCGCGTAAGCAAGAAGTAAAAGCGGTGCTAAGCAACTCACTTGGATTTGGCGGTCACAATGCAACAATCATCTTTAAAAAATACGAAGTATAATGAAAAATTCTAGGCTGATGCCTAGAATTTTTTTTATTTTTAATAACCAAAAGAGTAGCTGTGAACATATCATGAAACAAAAGGAAGAAGAAAGTGAGGGGAAAACATGCCGATTGTTTCAACTTCTACTTGGACGGAGCCGAAAGAAATAAGCCGTTATCTTGCGCGCTATTTTAAGAAATTAAAAGAAAAAGAATATATGGAATTACTTTTTAACTATGGAATGTGTCCGCCTTCTTTAATGTTTATAAAAGAATTAGAAGAAATGAAGAAAAGACAGGTTTGGAAGAAAGTTAAAGCACATTATGAGAAGCTTAAAAAAGCATGGAGTGGGCCCGATGTAGCGGTGCTAGTGCTTCCAAGCAATCCTAGAAATCGAAAAATGCAGCGTGAATTTAATGGAAGAGCAGGTGTCGCTTTTACCGATAAATTATTTGTGTTTATGACAAGTCATACATCCGATGAAGAAATGTTAGCGGTGCTTACCCATGAATACCATCACGTTTGCAGGCTAAAAGCCATTAATAAATCTGATGAAACGATTACTTTGTTAGACGCTATGATGATGGAAGGGTTAGCTGAAAGAGCTGTAGAGGAGTATTGTGGTAAAAAATATTTAGCTCCGTGGACAAATTATTATAACATTGAAGAAGCTAAAAAAATGTGGGAAAAGCATGTTAAACCTTATTACAATCTCCGCGCCGACGAAAAGAAATATGATCAACTGTTATTCGGCCAAAATTGGTATCCAGAAATGATGGGCTACAATATTGGAGCCCATCATTTCTGGATACCAATTTTGGCCGAATAACAG
>NZ_JBFULJ010000669.1:0-2132 GCF_056400385.1 Priestia sp. P5_B4 | reverse complement strand
GTGTGTAGAGTGTCATAAACAAACCATAATTGAAAGTGATGTTATAGTTAATAAGCAACTTGATAGTATGCATCAGATAAATTTTCAACGAAATAATGCTGCGATTAGTCCTAATGTAGCTATGTTGGCTGGTGCTATTGTAAATGAATTTTTAGGGTTGGTAACAGGCATTCAAACCCCAACATCATTAGGGAAAATGATGGAATTAAATTTCCTTACATATCAAACTTACCCTATTTCAGAGTGGAATAAGAAAGAGGATTGTCCAGTTTGCCATTCCGCACCTGTAACAGTAGATAAATAATTATTATGGGAGGGTAAATGTTGAAATCTTATGAAGTACTAAAGAACAGAGATTTTTTATGCTTATTTTTAAGTGCCACAACAAGTAAGTTGGGCACGTCTTTTTTTCAAATCGCACTGCCTTTATTAGTATATGATTTGACTAAATCACCAAGTTTAATGGCATTAACATTTGTTTTAGAAATTACGCCTCAAGTATTATTTAGTTTGTTAGGCGGAGCCTTAGCTGATCGTATAAGTAAGAAATACATTTTATTAATAGGTGATATTTTATCAGCCATTTTAATTATTATCATACCTCTTGCAGCTTCGATAAACGTGTTAGATATATGGATTGTATATATGGTAGCTTTTTTAATATCAGCTGTCAGTGCATTTTATCATCCAAGTTTTGAATCAGTCATACCAGAAATTTTAGAAGGTGAAAATTTAATACAGGGTAACTCTTTATTCAAGTTATCAGAGACAATTACAACCTTTGCAGGCCCTTCAATAGCAGGCATTTTAATTGCTTTGGTTGGAACTCATAACTTGTTATATTTTAATTTTTTCACGTATTTTCTTTCTGGAATATTCATTAGCTTAATAACTAAGAAATATAAAAGCCAGAATCCAGTTAATAGTTCTATAATGAATTCGATAGCTGAAGGAGTTAAATACGTTATAAATACTAAAAAGATTTTGATAGGGACTATTCTCATATTCTTAATTAATGTGGGTTATGGCGCTATGGAAGCTTTATTTATGTTTCATCTAAAGGATAATTTACATTTGTCGGCACAGTATATTGGTTTAATATTTTCCCTACAAACCTTAGGTTCATTTGTAGCAATCTATGCTGCAAATAAACTAAATAAATTACCGCGAGGAAATATAATTATCTATTGTGGAGTGATAATAGGTTTAGGACAAACTATCCTTACTTTTTCAAATACTGCAGTTATTTTGTTGATATTATGTAGAATTGTAATTGTCGGTTCTGTAACATTATTGGCGATTAATTGGTTTACCCTTAGGCAAGAGATTGTACCATCAGTCTTATTGGGAAGAGTAATTAGCTCAACTCGTATGTTAGCTTTTTTAGCTTTACCGATTAGTGGAATGTTAGCAGGTGTTGCAGCTGAATATATTAGCGTCTCTTTAATTTTTATTTCAGCAGGCATCCTAACGATCGTGGCGTCTTTAATCGGAATTAAGACTTCTCTATTTGAGACCCAACAATCTATAGATCAACCTATTAATAGTAGCAACAAGTAGATAATTACTTGGGTTGACTTGAAACATATTCATATTTAGTGTATTCTTCTATAAGAACTTCATACTTGGAGTTTA
Source organism: Priestia sp. P5_B4 (assembly GCF_056400385.1). Classification (NCBI taxonomy): domain Bacteria; kingdom Bacillati; phylum Bacillota; class Bacilli; order Caryophanales; family Bacillaceae; genus Priestia; species Priestia sp. P5_B4. The sequence goes on along the minus strand of NZ_JBFULJ010000669.1, from coordinate 497 downwards.
AACAATAAGTAAGAACCCCTTTAACATATGGTTAATAGGGGTTTTTAATTTTCAATCCAAATATGTATCTGATATACAAACAAAAATCTTTTTTATACCGAAAATACGTTATATGTAAACTTGTTCTGCATATAAGATAAATTTAAAGTAGATACCTTCTTTATTTGTAAAGGCAAGCCATTCTTGTTGGCTTGCCTTATTCTGTGCTATTCTTAGTTCATTTTATAATTTTTCTACTGCATATAATAACAATTCTTCCACATTTTTTTTACCTAATTCTTTTGCTTTTTTCTGCAATTCTTCCTTCAAATCACTTGTTACTTTCACTCGTATTACTTCCAAATCGCTATCAATATAAATGCCACGGCTACGCTTGTTAATTTTCCCTGAAACAAGAACCGACTCTAATAACTCAACGATTTCTTGTGCTGATTCCGTCAGTAATACTGGTTTAATTTCAATCAAAAATTGCTCTTTCTCTTCTTGTGGTGTAATCC
>NZ_JBFULJ010000668.1:0-2136 GCF_056400385.1 Priestia sp. P5_B4 | reverse complement strand
ATGTTAGATAATGCGCTAGAGTTCTTTGTATTGGCCGGCCGCAAGCCAGCGCATGCAGCGATGATGCTTATTCCAGAGCCTTGGTCTGAGAATCCGCACATGTCAAAAGAAAAACGTGCTTTCTATGAGTATCATAGCGCATTAATGGAGCCATGGGATGGTCCGACTGCTATTTCGTTTACGGATGGAAAGCAAATCGGTGCTATTTTAGACCGTAACGGTTTAYGTCCAGCTCGCTATTATGTTACAAAAGATGATTACATCATCCTTTCATCAGAAGTAGGCGTCATTGATGTTGAAGATGAAAATGTATTATATAAAGATCGTTTAAGCCCAGGTAAAATGCTTCTAATCGATTTAGAGGAGGGCCGAATTATTTCAGACGAAGAAATTAAATCTGAAATGGCACAGGCTGAGCCTTATCAAGAGTGGTTAGATGAACAGCTGGTAACGTTGCCAGAAGTGCAGGAAGAAAAATCTGAATACTTCGATGATTTGGTCATTCGCCAGAAGTCATTTGGCTACACGTATGAAGATATTCATAAATATTTAGTTCCAGTTATTACAGAAGGAAAAGATCCGCTTGGTTCAATGGGTAATGATACTCCATTAGCCGTGTTGTCTGATCGTCCTCAATCGCTGTTCAATTACTTTAAGCAGCTATTTGCTCAAGTAACCAATCCACCGATTGATGCTATTCGTGAACAGTTGGTTACATCAACAATGACATTGCTTGGTGCAGAAGGGAATTTACTGCATCCAACCAAAGAAAATATTCATCGAATTCAGCTTGAGACACCGGTTTTAACAAACGATCAAACTGATCAGCTGAAGTCTGCCATTCATCCAGATTTCAAAAGTGCTGTTATATCTGCTGTATTTACAAATGATTTAAAAGCAGATCTTGATCGCGTATTTGCTGAAGCTGAAGCGGCGATTAACGCAGGTGCTAGCATTCTTGTTCTGACAGACCGTGAAGCGGGAGCTCAATCCGTAGCTATTCCAGCTTTATTAGCGGTTAGCGGACTGCACCAGCACCTAGTGCGAAAAGGAAACCGTACAAAGGCGAGCATTGTTGTAGAAACAGGAGAAGCGCGTGAAGTGCACCATTTTGCAGCGCTGATTGGTTACGGCGCAGACGCAATTAATCCATATCTTACTTTTGCAACATATCAAAATGAAATTAACGCCGGTACGTTGAACGTATCGTATGACTATGCTGTTGAGAAATATGTAAAAGCCGTTACTGAAGGTGTCGTAAAAGTAATGTCTAAAATGGGTATTTCAACGGTGCAAAGTTATCGGGGCGCACAAATTTTTGAAGCAGTTGGAATCAGTGCAGAGGTTATCGAGCACTATTTTACAGGTACTGCTTCGCAGCTTGGCGGTATCGGTTTAGATGTTATTGCAAAAGAAGCAAAAACGCGTCATGACAATGCTTATGTTGAAACAATTGAGCAAACGTTAGAATCAGGAAGTGACTTCCAGTGGAGACACACGGGCGAGCATCATGCGTTTAATCCAAAAACAATTCACACGCTGCAGTGGGCTTGCCGTAAGGGAGATTACAGCTTATTTAAAAAATTCTCTGAATCGGCTAATGAAGAACGCATCGGTTTCTTGCGCAACCTGTTCTCGTTTAATGGATCGCGTTCATCTATCTCCATTGATGAAGTGGAATCAGTTGATTCGATTGTAAAACGTTTTAAATCAGGTGCTATGTCGTTTGGATCTTTAAGTCAAGAAGCTCATGAAACATTAGCGATTGCGATGAACCGTTTAGGGGCACGCAGCAACAGTGGAGAAGGCGGCGAGCATCCTAGCCGCTACACTCTGGATGAGAATGGAGATAATCGCCGCAGTGCGATTAAACAAATCGCTTCTGGGCGTTTTGGAGTGAAAAGTCACTACCTTGTGAATGCCGATGAGCTTCAAATTAAAATGGCACAAGGTGCAAAACCTGGAGAAGGCGGTCAGCTTCCAGGAAACAAAGTATATCCATGGGTGGCAGATGTGCGTGGATCAACGCCAGGAGTAGGCTTAATTTCACCTCCTCCACACCACGATATTTATTCGATTGAAGATTTAGCGCAGCTTATTCATGACTTGAAAAATATAAACCGTGATGCACGAATC
>NZ_JBFULJ010000667.1:0-2149 GCF_056400385.1 Priestia sp. P5_B4 | reverse complement strand
GCTAGATTGCCCGCTGCGGTCTCTTGATTAGTTAGAACTGTAATTTCATTATCCTCATACCCTATCATTCTTAATTTCTCAATTCTAGTTAATGTTTCTTCCGGTGACTCATATACACCTATAATACTTTTACTCATAAAGCTTTCCTCCTTCATTAAGATCTTTTCTCCTTACTTTTTATGTACCCGCTATTCTACCCTTATTAACAATAGATCCATAGTTAATTGATTTAATCCCATATTCTAGGTCGATCAACCTCCATGATCCTCAAATACTGTAAGAGTTGTCCAGCGTGTACGGATTCATGATAGCCTATCCGCATCAACATATCCCCTAAAGAACGAATATAACCAACATCTGAACGGTCTATTTGAATGTTAGTTAAATCTTCTTCAGAAAAAGTAGTAATCATGTCTAAAAATTGTTGGTGGTAGGATGCTGCAAACTCCAATTCATCCTTTATAGATTGTAAGGGTCTTTTTTCAAAAGGAGAATCAAATTCCTTTAAGCTGCCAAAATTTTCGATAGCTAGATGATAATAGTATTCTGACTCCAAGACATGACGAACCATTTCTATGCATGTCATAGCTTCTTTATCTGGCTTCCAATCAAGTTTATCATCAGGAATTGCTTGCCAAACCTTTATACTTCTTCTTCTAATCTCTTTTATATTTAATACTACTGCATCTGTTCCATTCATTTCCATCCCTCCTCTTATCATCATTTTACATCATTTCCCCAAAACAAAGAGGTGAATTTTCAACTAAACTTATTTCAAATATTCATGGTCCTTATGCTGAGTATAATAACTTTCATCCTTTAAGCAGTGAATATATTGGTCATTCTCACATCTCTTTTAAAACAGCACGCTGAGGCTATGTTACAATGTAATTATAAGGAAAAAGAGGTGAATATAGTTATGTTAACAGCGATAGTTATAACTGTTTCTGTTTTAGGTTTAGCGTGGAGTGTTGGACAAAGAAAGCAATATCAGTAACTTTATAGATTGTCTGTATGTAKAATTGAGATGGTTATAAATGAGTAAAAGAAATATTTTAGTCAAATTAATGTTCTTTTTAGGATCATTTTCTATAACAGCTTTTGGATTTATTTTAAAACAAGGATTAACCGCATTGCTTTTATCTGCTGTCTTTATCATCTTGGCAGGTTTCTTAATGAAAACTGAAGTTACAAAAACAGGCTCTAAGAGAACTTAAAGCCTGTTTACTTACCTTTCTTCCTTAAAATCCTTTTTTATATTCCAAAACGTTTTCTTTAAATCATCATAAAAAAACATCGTTAGAAAACCTAGTATGGTAACACCAGCTGAAAATGTACCCAAATCTAAAAACAGTCCTGCAAATACAAGAATGATTCCGATAATAAAACCAGAGTCTGATAAATCCTCACTCTTTTTTCGATCGATTCCTATTTTGCTTTGAAAAGATTGATCCCCTTTAATCAATTCATCCAACGTCACATTATAAAGTTCGCTTAACTTAATAAGGTTCTCAATATCAGGATACCCTTTATTATTTTCCCACTTATAGACAGCTTGTCTAGATACATTCATTTTCCCAGCTAATTCTTTCCTGGACATCTTTTTCTCTTCGCTTCACTTCTGCAGCTGTTCCCCTAAATTCACCTTCATCACCTCTAAGGCTTAGCTTACAATGAATATGTAAAAAATTCCATAAACGCTTAGTAACAAGCTGTAAACCATTGGTTAACACAGCAGGTATTAGTACTAATCACTATACATGTCCTCATTTAACAAATAAAAAAAGCTAGCATAAAGCTAACTTTTTTAAGTTAGAGATAAAGGCAGGCTAATAATTAGCAACCGCCAAATCCTCCCCAACAAGCACAGCCAATAATGATTAATAAGATAAACAGCACGATAATTAAAGCAAAACCACTGCCACCGCCGTAACCGCAGCCGCCGCCATAACCATAGCCATAACCTCCGCCATAACCGCCAAAGAACATAAACTTCACCTCCTTCTCTTTCATACATTTAGCATATGATGAAAAACGAAATTTGCTCCACGAAGTGGATAGACTACGTTTTATATCACTATAAATAAAAAATAATAACCTTTTAGTTTCTTTTACATACAATGAAGCATCCTCAGATCCCATATATGAG
>NZ_JBFULJ010000666.1:0-2153 GCF_056400385.1 Priestia sp. P5_B4 | reverse complement strand
GTTTTTACTCTTTATCATTTATATAAACAGCTGCAAAAATAGGAAAAAGGTGAACGTAAGTTCACCTTTTTTATTGTCCCAGCTTTATGGGAATATAAATATCCATTTCATATGTATCACTATATAAATTGCTGTGTATAGCTGTATTTACAATTTCAAGAGCTGGACCTTCAATCATGCTGTAAGGAGAGTTCGGCAGCCATTCATTCCAGATGCTGTTGTACGTCGACCCGAGCGATGTAATGGGACCTCTGTGTTTAAACTGCAGGTATGTAAACGAAGGAAACGTATGAACGCTCATACCGTTTGGAATAAAAGCCGTATCAGCCACTTCTGTCCCTGCAATATAAAAATAATTTTCTTTTTTCGGAGCCATGCAAATGCCTGTAACCATATGAGGTTCTTTTGAAGAGCTAATCATTTCTTTTTCTTTAAGTATTTGCTTCAAAAGATTCTCTTTTTGATACTCTCCGTTTTTTGCTATGCCTATCACTGAAAATCCTTCTTTATATACAACTTTACCTTGCATAATCCACCTCGAATTTTTCAAGCTCTAGCTTTTATTCTATCAATCATAAATTACTTTACCGTGATTGTAACATAATCTTAAGTRGATATCGATGCAGAAAATGGAACATGATCAAAGCTTCAAACACGTGCTTGAGATACTCTAATTATTACATAAAAACAGCGCCGGAATTCGCACGCTGTTTTTATTAATGCAACACTTTATTTATATAACGTTTACGAAGAGTAAATCCGGGAAACTCCTTAATATAAGTCAAAATGGTAGCTAAACCAGTAGTCGTCCTGCACATTCTTTGTGTTTGAAGCGACAATATGCTCATGACCTTGTTCGTCTGTGGCAATCCAGTTGTAGTTGATATCCATTTTAATCGGATACATATTGCCTTTTTTAAACAAAATAACGGGGGGAATTACTTCAACAAACTCGTTTAGTTTTTTAACAACATCTTCTTTACAGCGAATTAGCTCCATGTCTTTTTCTCCTTCGGTGTTATTGCACAATCATATTTTTTGCGTTGTGCACAATATATAATTTAAAATAACAAAGGTAAGTTTAGCACATTTTACAAAAAACAGAGAAATAAAAAGGAGCGATATCGATGAATGAACAAATTTTATTAGCAGAACGCCCAAAGGGAATGCCAACAAAAGATACGTTTAAATACGAAAAAATTGAAATGCCTACAGCGAAAGAAGGCGAGGTACTTGTTCAAACACTGTACCTTTCTGTTGATCCGTATATGAGAGGACRCATGAACGATACAAAATCATATGTTCCTCCATTTGAGCTAAACGCACCGCTTGCAGGCGGCATTGTAGCACGCGTAACGGAATCAAAATCAGATCGCTTTAAAGAAGGCGATATCGTAACGGGTATGCTTCCTTGGAAACGCTATTCAGCTACAGAAGCAAAAAACTTACAGAAAGTTGATCCAGAGCTAGCGCCAATTACAACGGCTATCGGCGTTCTTGGTATGCCTGGTCTCACAGCTTACTTTGGACTGCTTGAAATCGGTCAGCCAAGAGAGGGCGAAACAGTAGTCGTTTCCGGTGCAGCAGGTGCTGTTGGATCTGTTGTTGGTCAAATCGCTAAAATTAAAGGCGCACGTGTTGTCGGCATCGCAGGTTCTGAAGATAAAATTGCTTATTTAAAAGATGAGCTCGGATTTGATGAAGTGATTAATTATAAAAAAGGAAATGTAAAAGAAGCGTTGAAAGAAGCGTGTCCTAATGGCGTTGATGTTTACTTTGAAAACGTCGGTGGAGAGATTTCAGATGCAGTTGTTAGCTTATTAAATAAATTTGCGCGCATTCCGCTTTGCGGCCARATTTCACTGTATAACTTAGAAAAACAAGATGTTGGACCGCGTGTTCAAACACCTTTATTAATTAACAGTGCGTTAATGAAAGGCTTTATCGTAGCCGACTATGCAGACAAATTCCCTGAAGGCATTAAGCAGTTAGGGGAATGGGTGCAGCAAGGGAAAATCAAGTACAGCGAAAACGTTGTAGAAGGTTTTGAAAATGTACCTGAAGCGTTCCTTGGTTTATTTGAAGGAGCAAACTTAGGAAAACAGCTTGTAAAAGTAGCAGAATAAGCGTAAAAAACCGTGCGGGATCATTCC
>NZ_JBFULJ010000665.1:0-2157 GCF_056400385.1 Priestia sp. P5_B4 | reverse complement strand
GGAGGCTAAGCGAAGAGGAGGCTCATTGGCCGCCCCCGGAAAGCGAAGTCTTGTGCGGAAATTGACAGCACTAGCTTACTTATCCAATTTGTTCGTCTTTACATTGGGTTGATTTCGTTATGTCTCAACCTTTCTACTCTTTATCAGTATTAAACCAGCCTTTTCGCTTGAACCATAAAATTAACCCCAGCGTTATCAGTCCCATGAAGCCAAGCACAAAGAAATAGCCATAGTGCCACTTTAGCTCAGGCATATTTTCAAAATTCATTCCGTATACGCCAACGATAAAGGTAAGGGGAATAAAGATAGATGAAATAACAGTCAGTGTCATCATGATTGAATTCATCCGGTTTGAATTAAGAGAAAGATAATTATCGCGCATATCAGATGTCATTTCCCGATTTGATTCAATCATATCGGCTAATTTTAATAAGTGGTCATAGACATCTTTAAAATACCTTTTTTGTTCAGGATGAACATCTAGGCGTTCAGAATTTATAACACGGTACAATAAGTCGCGCATAGGCAAAATGGTTCTTCTGATTTTTAGCAAATCACTTCGAAGTTTGAATACATCTTCCATTAAAACAGAAATGGATTTTTTTGCATCTATGTTTTCTATATCATTCAGCTCATCTTCAATCTGATATACAGTGGGGAAATATTCATCTACCACTTTATCCATCACAGAATACGCAAGATAGCTTATTCCTTTTTCTTGAATCAAAGGTGTATGAAGCAACTTTTCCCATACTTTATCAATTGCAGCTGACGGGTGAAAATGAAAAGTAACCATATAATTTTCGCCGATAAAAAGGTCAACTTCTTCAGCTTCTAACGTTTGACGATTTAACGAATGAAGGACAAAAAAACTGTATCCTTCATAATAATCGAGTTTTGGGCGCTGCAGAAAATGAAAGCAATCTTCAATCGCTAACGGATGAAAGTGAAAGGATGATTGAAGCAGCAGCGCTTCTTCTTCAGAAGGGCAGTTAAAGTCAATCCAATAGTACTGAATAGAGGCATCGTGAATCTGATCTAATTGTATATGTTTCACAAGTTTGTCATCGTTCGTAAGAGCTAACGTTCGTATCATTTGAAAACTCCTTTGTGTTTTTATAGCTATTTTCAATGTAGCATAAAATCATAAACTACACGTATTTAAAAGAATAATTTTCTTTCTTCTCTTTTCATAAAACTAGTAAGGGTGAAAAAGTTGAATTATAATGATAGTAGTAGCTGGTATGGAAAGGGGAATCGTTTTGAATAAAAATGAAGCACTTCGAATGTTTTTTTTAAAACATGCAGATCAACTGACGGAAGAATGGTATGAAAGCATTGAAKACAATGACCCAGAATCGGTTTATGCATCTACTCATCCGGAAGTCATTTCAGTATTAAAAGATCAAAATAATGAATTCCATTTATACATAGCCGATGTATTTATAAAAAGTGAAAAAGAATTTTTTGATTCATTTGAAACGTGGATTTTAAAAATTGCGGAAGACGGAGAGCATGTAAGAACGCCTATTCATTATATTATTCGAGAATTTTTCCGAGTTAGAAAACAGTATTTAACGTATTTAAATCAATTTGTAGAAGAGTACGAGCAAGATATTACGCAAGAAGAACTAGACGAATGGAACGAACTGATTGTACGCGTATTTGATATCACCGTTTATAAATTTGTAGAAGAGCACCATCAGCATTCAAAGCGGTTGCTTGAAGCACACAAAGAGCTGATCAATGAGCTGAGCTCGCCAGTTATTCCATTAAGCGATCATATCGCGATTCTTCCGCTTGTTGGGGATATCGACACAGCAAGAGCGCGCCGAATTTTAGAAAATACGTTAACTCGCTGCGCTGAACAGCAAGTGAATCACCTTTATATTGACATTTCAGGAGTAGTTATTGTTGATACGATGGTTGCTCATCAGATTTTCCAGCTGATTGATGCATTAAAATTAATAGGAGTAGAATCAACTATCTCTGGGGTACGTCCTGAAATCGCGATTACCGCTTCTCATTTAGGTTTATCGTTTGAAAATATATCAACAAAATCAACTCTTGCTAACGCGATGGCTTCACGTATGAGGAAATAAAGAAAACAAGAATTACTTTTAATTCTTGTTTTTTTTATTTCAATTCATACTTGAC
>NZ_JBFULJ010000664.1:0-2159 GCF_056400385.1 Priestia sp. P5_B4 | reverse complement strand
TGCTTTTACAGCTTCAAAAAGTATGTGATCTTCGCGTATCGATGACTGTTGAAACGGACCGAGAAGATGTAAAACAAATTTTTTCTCCTTATGCTCCGGGGATGAAACTTCGTATGAACGCGTTAAAAAAAGTAAAAGAAAGCGGAATTTCAACGCAAGTAACCATTGCTCCAATGCTTCCTTTCACGCCTGAATTTCCTAAAAAAATAGAAGGAATGATGGACCGAATTTGCATTGATACCTTGTACTTAGGAGACGGTTCCTTAGGTAAAACGTCTAAAAGGCTAGGGATGCCTGAATTATTTGAGAAGTACGGTTTCCTAGACTGGTATGACAAAGACATTCATATCAAAGCCATTCGTTATTTTGAAAAATTTTATCCTTCTTCAATGATTTATCTTTCTCAAGAGGGATTTGCCCCATAAAAAAAGAAGGGCTAGAAGAACCCTTCTTTTTTTTATATTAGTTTTTATACGTATCAAACATGTTCGTATCGTCAGGTACGTTTTCTAAATAGCTGATTTTCCCGTTTTCATCTAGCTTAGCAATATCTTTTCCCGTTTGAGTAAAGACGCTGCCAGATGCACGTTTACCGCATACTGCCCAAGGCGTTTCAAACTTATCTGTACCTTCAACTGCTTTCCAGCCTTCGAACATATGCTTAATATCAGCATTTTCTTTAAACACCATTTTCACAAACAGCTTCCAGTTTTCAATGCCTTGCTTTTCGTGGCCGTTTAAGACAAATACGATATCTTCTGAAAAAAGCCCCACTAATTCTTCAAATGCTTGTTCGCTTGTACGTGATTGATCGAATAAATCAAAATATCTATTTAAGTTTTCCATGATGATCTCCTTTGGGTGCTACAGCACCATTTTTTCTTCTACTGTTGCTTTTAGCATGTCCAGGTTTTCTTTTGGACATTTTTTGTGAATTTCATTTGTGAGCGTAGCAATGGTTTGCCGTTTTAAGATAGACTGCCACGAAGATTCGGCTTCTTCCATTAAATCGGATAATAAGCAAATATCTTTGTCTTTTAAGTTAAGCATATCGTGAAAAATACCGCTTGATGAGTAAAGAGACTGCTTACCTTCAATGGCTACGTATACGTCATAAATACGAATTTCTTCCGGCGTTTTCTTTAAGCGAAATCCACCTTTGCTACCAGGAACGGAAGCAAGTAAATCAGCGCTAACCAGCTTGCGAAGAAGCTTTTGAAAATATGTAGGCGAACCACCAAGCTGAGTGCTGATGACATCTCCTGGCAACACAGCTTTTTCAGGTAAAAACGTAAGCAGCAAAATGGCATACACCGATTGCTCAACGCCTGTTTTCATGTGCAAAGACATCATCTCCTGCTATATGTGTACAACGTGGATAATTATTATCTACGTTGTGCACATCATAACGCTTATGAATCAAAAAGTAAAGCAGTTACTTAATATGCACGTGATATTCGTGTATACTGTGAAAGAAACAGCAACAAAATACGGAGATGAGAGAATGACAACTATTGCAGATATCGCTCGGCTTGCAGGAGTAGCAAAAAGCACTGTATCCCGCTACCTTAACGGAGGGTCTGTGAGCGATGCGACGAAACGAAAAATCGAAGAGATTATTAAAGAAACAAACTATAGCCCAAATGCGTTTGCTCAAAGCTTAAAAGCGAAAAAGACAAATATCATTGGTGTAATTGTTCCGCGCATGGGTTCTTTTGCGACTTCCCGCACATTAGATGGTATTGACCAAGAACTTAGAGACCACCACTATCAAATGATTATTTCCAATTCTAATCAAGATTTAGAAAGAGAAATCGAAAATATCTATACGCTGGCTAAGCAGAAGGTAGCAGGTATTATTCTTCTTGCTGTTCAAATCACAAAAGCTCATTTGGAAGCGTTCCGCACGATTTCAATTCCCGTTTTGCTAATTGGACAGCAGCATGAAGAAGTCCACAGTTTAATTCACCAAGACTACGAGGCTGCATGTGACATTGGAAGGTACATAGGAGAAAAAGGACATAAAAAAATCGCTTTTTTAGGCGTAACCGAAAAAGACATAGCTGTAGGTGTAAAGCGAAAAGAAGGAGTAAGGCAAGGTCTTAAGGACAGAGATTGCGAGATCCGCTGTTATCAAACAAGCTTTAACATGAGCGATG
>NZ_JBFULJ010000663.1:0-2160 GCF_056400385.1 Priestia sp. P5_B4 | reverse complement strand
CCTCTTGCCCGACTTGAAATGAAAATCATATTAGAAGCATTTTTAGAGGCCTTTTCTCATATCGAACCATTTGAAGATTTTGAATTAGAATCGCATTTAACTTCTTCAGCTACGGGGCAATCTTTAACGTATTTGCCGATGAAGGTGTACAGATAAAGTTTATGTGCATGACAAAGCAGAGAAACGTGAAAGAGGTTTATCTTCTCTCATGTTTCTCTTTTCTTTTATTATCTCGTTTAACTACTTATGTACCAAGTTTAGGAGGGCTTTAATACGATTTAAAGCTGACAGTACCGAAATATAAGCGGCGATGAGCTGGTTAACGAAATATCAGCTATTGCCTTCTCTGCCTTAAAGCATCTTCTATAAAATGCTGATACAAATAATTAATAAGAGCAGTCGCAATCGAGATGATAAAAAGTTGAAAACGCGTCATGTTGACCATTTTGTATACCTTTAGTTTTTCTGCCAGACTCGTCAAAGGATAAGCAAATAGATAATCAAATAGAACGTTAATCAGCAAATATTTTTCAAAATTTCCATAGGTCAGCTTGAATACCCAAAAATTAGCTACAAAAAATGGGCCAAAGATAAAAGATATATCGCTTGCAAGTTTAGGAAAAAGAGGTTTTCTCACTTTCCACCAAGTAAAGCTTTTAGATAACTCACTGATAAAAGCAATAACCAATGAACTAAACGTTAAAACAGGTAGGTATCTTTTAAAGACAAATTTATCAACTTTTACTATAGACAGCCAAGGCAATAAAAGTACTGCCAAAAGCGTTAACTTTCCTTTCATTATGTACCCAACTCCTGCCGTTACGAAAATGTAAGTTAGATCATATCCTCTTTAGTTTGTGTAATAGGCTCTTTTTTATGTGCTTATTACACTGCGTTAGTTCCTTTATTCGCCTTTTGTTACAAAATTTTTTCCTTTCTTTATTTTAATCCTGTACTTTTTTGCTTTTAGGAAATTATTGATTCTCATATTCTGCATGTGCATGGAGAAAATACGGAGGTGAATGTTTAAAAGGAGGAAATAAAAATGACTACAGTACGTGAAGTTATGACTAAAGATGTGAAAGCTTGTGCACCGCACGACCCAGTAACAGCAGCTGCAAAATTAATGCGTGATATTAATTGTGGTTCTGTGCCGGTGTGTCAAGAAAATCGAGTAATGGGAATGATCACAGACCGTGATATCGTGTTAAATTGCGTGGCGGATGGAAAAGATTGCAACACTGTGCATTGCCATGATTGTATGACTAAAGATGTAATTACGTGTTCTCCGGATACGGATATTCACGAGTGTGCACGTATGATGGCTGACCATCAAATTCGCCGCATTATTGTAGTGGAGAATAATAATATGGTTGGAATCTGTGCAATCGGCGACCTTGCGACAGTGAACGTATATGTTGATGAAGCCGGTGCAGCATTAAGCGAGATTTCTAATCAAGTTCATTAAAACTTTTCAGCATATAAATCCTTAATGCTTGTACAAAATAACCCTGTCTGCAAGGAGGTGCTAACATGCCAAATTTAAACGATAACAAATWTAAAAAGATTCAGTCTGAGAGTCAAAAGCAAGGAAAGTCTCAAGAAGAATATGCGGCTGAGCTTGACGCTAATCGTGCAAAAAGCCAAAAGAAAAAGTAACACTAAAAAAGGATTACAATCGGCAGAGGCTCGTTTGTAATCCTTTTTATCCTCCCGTTTTGTTACAGGCTGCGATCAGTTACAAATGTATAGTGAGTATGCGCTTCATACTTCTCACCTGGCTTTAATACACAAGAAGGAAAATGCTGATGATGAATAGCGTCCGGTAAACCTTGTGTTTCTAGGCAAACACCGAGGTATTTCTCTGAGTGAACTCCTCTAATTTCGAATTCTTCGTCTAGATGATTTCCCGTATAGAGAACGACTGAAGGCTGATCCGTTTTGACTTCTATTTTGCGGCCGCTTGCAGGATCAAATAATGACATCTGATTTTCAGCTTCTGMTTCTAAAAGAAATGGATGATCGTATCCTTTACCCACTAATATATTTTGCGGATGTGTGGATTCCACTCCTTCCTTGAGACTATGTCCTTCTCTAAAATCAAATGGGGTATCTGTGACGTTTAACACTTCTCCAGTAGGTAAAAGATCATTATTCAAC